>CAYTUH010000064.1:300-9934 GCA_964441165.1 uncultured Syntrophaceae bacterium | reverse complement strand
CTTTATCAAGGTGATTATTCCCATCATGCTGCCCGGCATCCTGGCCGGGGCCATCATCATGTGGGTTACCACCCTTGCCGAATTGAGTTCCACCATTGTGCTCTACTATGGGCCATGGGCCACCATGACGGTAGAGGTGTTCCAGCGCATCGGAAGCGGAGATTTCGGGCAGGCATCGGCTTACGCCACCATCCTGATCATCTCGGTGCTCATTCCGCTGTTTATACTCAACAAGGTCCTGGGCAAGGATCTGGCGTCGTCACTCTGATCATCCTTCCTGCAGGATACAGACTTCAGGATGTGAATGACAGGGTTCAACGCTCCATTCGTGACCGTGCACATCAAGTGTATAAAAGGGAAGATTTATTAACCAGATCCCCTTTGAGGCGAAGGCACGCTGATGCTGTTGCATGTTTTTACTCCTCGCCCGTTTCCTTAATAATTCATTGACAATTTTAAACAATGATGTTTTTGTTTTTACGTTTCAGGGGGGGCAATCTCGGGTGAGAAGTAAAGAGGAATAAAGAGCGCTGTGGCTGTTTTCATGATCCGACCTGTGTCTTCACCATGCACAAGGGAAATGCGAAAGGTGCATTCGTAACACAAAAGGAGACCTCTCGTGCACGTTGAATCTTTTGCCATGCTCATTGGCGGGCTGGGATTGTTCTTTGTCGGAATACGAATGGTCAGCGGCAATCTGAAACGGATGACCAGCCGGCGCTTCAAGCTCTTTATCACACGGTTTACCGACAGGGGCTTTGTCGCGGGGATCGGGGGTGCCCTTTCCGGATTCATTACGCAGAGTACGACGGTAGTTACCTTTATCGTTGCAAGTTTCATATCGAGCGGCCTCTTGACGGTCAGAAAATCCCTGCCCATAATATTCTGGTCGAATGCGGGATGTTCGACGCTGGTACTGATCGCGGTACTCGACATCAAATGGATTGTGCTCCTCGTGCTGGGGATGTCCGGTATCTGTTACGCCTTTGAAAAGCCGGCGCGGTTTTACCATGCCCTGGGGGCCCTGTTCGGTATTTCCCTTCTCTTTCTCGGGCTCAATATGGTGGGCACGGGTGCGGCACCCTTTGCCGAATACCCCGGATTTCAATCACTCCTCTTTAGCCTGAAAGATTTCTATCTCCTGATTTTCCTGATCGGATGCATACTGACCTTTATCTCGCAGGCGGCCATCGGCATTATGATAATTGCCATCACCATGGCTAATGCGGGTATTTTTACCATGGACCAGACGCTCATGATTATCTATGGCGTCCATGCAGGCTCTGCCGTGACCACCATCGCCCTTTCAGCGAGTGTGTCGGGGTCCGCCAAGCAGGCGGTCATGGCCCGGGCGCTGCTTAATATCTTCGGCGTCACGATTTTCGTGGCCCTCTTTTATGTCGAGCTCCATGCTCATATCCCCCTGGTCAAAGCACTTGTCGGGCGACTCTCCGATGATATACGGCATCAGGCGGCCTTTGTGGTCCTGTTCTTTAATTTTCTCATTCCTTTCATACTCTCCTTCCTCCTGACGCCCTATTACCGGATATTGGTCCATTTCTGGCCGCCACTGGAGGAAGAGGCCCTCTCGAAGATCAAATTCATTCACGAACATGCCGCCGATGAATCCGAAACGGCGATTCTCCTCATCGAAAAAGAGATTCTCCGATTGTTGAAACGCATACCCCGATACCTCGAAAGACTTCGCCCGGGTGTCGAAGAAGGGACAATCGATCCCGCTGTGTATCACAAGGCCTTCGGCGAGGTTTCCTCGGAGATCGGGTTGTTCATTACCGACGTCTTCCACAGGGAACTCGAGTTCTCGACGTCGGAGATGCTTCTCAAGGTGCAGAATCGTCATGCCCTGGTGGCCTCTCTCGAAGATAATGTCCATAGTCTCTATAAAACACTGGAGGCAAAAACAGGGGAGGGAGCGTCGGGTACACTCTCGATGACCATTGTTGAAAGCCTCGACGCCCTCTTCCTCACCGCCATAGAGACGACGGAATCGGACGATAAAAGCGATCGTGAAATTCTGTTAAGCCTGACGTCGGACAAGGGACCGCTGATGGAAAAGGTCCGTCGCAGTTACCTCTCATCGGAGAAAGAGCTTTCCCCCGAGGAACGCGCACTTATCCTTTATATTACGAACCTTTATGAACGAAGCGTCTGGATGCTGGGTCGATACGGAAGGTGCCTCGGCCGGAATGCCGCCGGGCAGGGGTAATGTCGAGGGCAGCCATTCAAGGCGGGATCAGCTTTTTTCGAGCATATCGTGACAAAATAATCTATAAGGCATGCGGCACCCATGGATATTCGCTACAGGAGATCGCCGTGCGTCCTTGCGGGCATTGCGTGGCAATCAGCAGAGCGGTAAAACGTGTCGGGCATGTGGATGGCGGTCAATGAAAAAATGCAAAGATAAGGAGCAAATCTCGATCCCTGACTTTGCATGTCAAGTATCTAATATGATTGATTTACTAAATTGGTCCTGAGTGTGCTTAAGACACTCGGGTACTATTTCATGTTTTTACTCTTTGCCTGTTTCCTTAATAATTGATTGACATTTTTGTGCATTGATGTTTTTTATTTTCACGCTTCAGTATGTGCAATCTTGGTTGAGCAATCAAAACGAGTAAAAGGGTGCGGTTTCTATGCTTCCTGACTGACTCACTAAATATTACGATAACCAAGGAGGAGTATTAATGCATAACTTCCAACTCGACAAACCGGACAATTTAGTAGAATTATTTGAAAACAGCGTGAAGCAATTCCCCGACAATCCATTTCTTGGGACCAAAAACCAGCAGGGTGAGTATGAATGGGTAACCTACCGGGAGGTAGGCCGTCGTGTGGATAATCTGCGTGCAGGGTTGGCAAGCCTCGGGATAAAAAGAGGAGATGCCGTCGGCATTATTTCCAATAACAGCACGGACTGGGCAGTCGCGCACTATGCTGCCATCGGCCTCGGGGCTCTCTATGTCCCCATGTACGAAGCAGAGCTGGTACAGGTCTGGGAATACATCGTTAAAGACAGTGCGGTGAAGGTGCTTTTTGTGGCAAGACCCGATATCCTCGAAAAGGTCAAGGACTTTCCTTCACGCATTCCTACGCTGGAAAAGATTGTCCTGATGGCGGGAGAGGGTGAAGGTACGATGTCCGAGCTGGAAAAGATCGGTGAGAAGAATCCGGTCAAATCAATCTATCCTGATCCCGAAGAGGTTGCCGTCCTCGTCTATACCTCCGGCACGACCGGAGATCCCAAAGGGGTCCTGCTCATGCACATGAACTGGACAAGCAACCACCATGCACGGGTCAAGGCCTATCCGGGGTATGACCATAATGACCGTTCGCTCTCGCTCCTCCCCTGGGCACACTGCTTCGGATTGGGAGAGCTTCATACCTTCTCCGCCATGGGCGCCTCCATGGGCTTTATGGAAAACGCCAAAACCGTGGTCAGTGATATGGCGAAAGTCCGTCCGACAATGCTCATTGCGGTCCCCAGAATCTTCAACCGCGTTTATGACACCATCGTAACACGGGTCAATGAAGCAGGCGGATTCAAAAAAACCCTCTTCGATGCCGGGGTCGAGGCCGCCAAAAAGCGGCGAGAGCTTGCGGAGCAGGGCCAATCAAGCTTTATGGTAGACCTCAAGTTCAAGATCATCGACAAGATCGTATTCCAGAAGATCCGCGACCTTTTCGGTGGCAGGCTGCGCGCTTCCATGACCGCCAGCGCCGCCATGAATCCCGACATCTCACGGTTTTTCCATGATATCGGCCTTCCTCTGTATGATGCCTACGGCTTGACCGAGACCGTTCCCGGCATTACCATGAACGGCCCCGAAAAATTCAGAATCGGCAGTGTGGGCCCCGTCATGGACAAGATCAAGGTCGTCATCGATAAATCCGTGTGTGAAGAAGGGGCAGAGGATGGGGAGATCATCTGTTACGGTCCCAATGTCATGAAGGGCTATCATAACAAACCCGAAGCGACGGCGGCGGTCATGACCCCGGACGGCGGTGTGAGAACCGGTGACCGTGGCCGCTTTGACGAAGACGGCTTTCTCTGGATCACCGGAAGGATCAAGGAACAGTTCAAGCTCGAAAACGGCAAGTATGTCTTCCCCGCTGCACTGGAAGAAGATATCTGCCTGAATCACTACGTGCAGAATGCCGTTGTGCACGGCGCCAACAAGCCCTACAATATCTGCATGATTGTACCTGAACCCGCTTCCCTGGAGGAGTATGCGAAAAAGCACAACCTGCCGAACGACTTCAAGGCCCTTGTTGAACGGAAAGATATTCAGGATATGATCACCAAAGAGATCCTCGACGCACTCGAGGGCAAGTACGGCAGCTATGAAATCCCGAAGAAATTTATCTTTCTTTCTGAACCGTTCACCCTGGAAAACGATATGCTGACCCAGACAATGAAGTTGAAACGACGGAATATCACGAAAACGTATAATGACCGGATAGAGGCACTGTACAATAAGTAAGCAGTTCCCTCATCAGGCGTAATGCTTTTGGATCCCCGATAGAAATCTCTCCTTCCCGAAAGGGGAGATTTCTATGACGGGACCTCCTTGTATGAAACTTCAATTCCTGTTGGCTAATGCCCGCTCTCCGTTTCCCCCTTTGGGAAGGGGGGTTTTGCGTGATAAATCCCTCCCAGCCTCCCTTTACAAAGGGAGGAGCGAAAAGACTGATGGATGCAATAGTTCTTGAGTTCATGAGATACAGAAGCGCCAGAGCGCAAAGGACAGGCACAGAGGGAAAGCGTTTCGGGTTTCGTGTTTCGAGAAATATGCGATATTGCTGCACGGATCGTCGCGAGCCCGCGGGAACGGATGCGGCAATGTGTTTATGGCTTTTTTCTTTTGCTGAATCCTGATTGCTGAAGGCTGAAAGCTTTTCTTGGACGAACCTTCACGTTTCGTCCCGATGAAACCGGCCGCAGGCTGACGGCCGGGTTGGCCCTTCTCGTCAATCCGCACCGTGTCTTCCGGAAGGAATGGGCGTCCATAGACAATAATGTTCCGCATCCCTGTCTGCGCAAGGGCCGCTCCAACTGCTGAAAAATCAGAAGAGAAGTTTTACCGCGGCAAGGGCCGCTAACATCTGAACGATGGCAGCGAAGGCCTTTTGCGGGACCCGTTTCAGGAAAAAGATTCCCAGACATGCGCCGACGGCAATACAGGGGAGCAGCATCAGATTGAGCGTGATCGTTTCGACGGTCATCAAGTTCAGCTTTGCGCTGAATGGCACCTTGAGCCAGTTCACCACAAAAAAGAACCAGGCTGCCGTGCCCACGAATTCAGTGGTCGGCAATTTCATCGCCAGCAGATAGATGATCATGACGGGTCCGGCGGCATTTGCCATCATTGAGGTAATGCCGGCGATGAAGCCAAGGCCGGCGGCGAACCACCACGCTGTCGGGATTTTCGTTTCTTCGGCCTGATTCTTCGTGCGCCAGTAATGTATGCCGAGCATCAGCAGGACGATCGCCCCGATAATCGGCCGCAACTGCTCTTCGTTCACCCTTCCAAGAATGAAATATCCCGTGACGATTCCGGCAGTTGCCGCCGGCAGCAGGTGCAGCATATGATGCCATTCGGCATTGCGTCTGTGGTATGTGATGGCGAATAGATCGGCCAATATCAGAATACCCAGTACAACCGCGGTGGAGGTACCCGTTGGTAACGCTGTTGCCATTAAGGGGACAATAAGGATTCCCATTCCCGGGATGCCGGTTTTGGTCATTCCCGCCATAATCGAGCAGACAACAACGATACTCCAGCTGAACAGGTTCAAATCGGGCATACAAATCCTTTTTTTACGCATGTGGTGTTCGTCTGATTCTAAAGGAACCCTTTTAAACGTTATGGTGATTTTATACAACGTACATTTTGGGGCCGGCCGTCAAGAGTGCCGGGCAGGTAATCAGCAATCGTGCCGCCGTCTCTTGAAGGACCGACGGTATCGGCTTATGGCTTCGTATTTTCTTCCGGACCTCTTCATTTATCGGCATCCTGAATTCACCATAATATGCTATGATGGTATCCAACAAAAACAAACCAGGGGTCGACAGGAAGGTGGGGATGATGAAGGGTTCTTTTTGCCGTCTGGCAGCCCTGATCGTGCTGGCGGGAGGGTTCTGGGTGCATGAAGGCGGGGCCGGAACGATTTCCTCCATAACCATTGTCTACAGCGGGAACACGATGGGGTACATTCAACCCTGTGAACGTTGAGGAGGAAGCACCGCGGGCGGTCTGGCCCGCCGGTCCTACATGATTCAATCCCTCCGCTGGGAACGGAGAGCGCTGATTCTCCTTGATTGCGGAGGGCTTCTGCCGGGGCGGAGTGCCCATTCCGCCATGATCGCCAAAACGATCCTGAAAGGAATGATGCACATGGGATACGATGCCATGTGTCCCGGGGGCATTGATCTCATTCACGACGGTGAATTGCTGGCTTCTGCAAGGGCCTATGTGTCATTCCCCTTTGTGGCATCGAACCTCCGGAGGAACGGTGTAAAGCCGTCCTGGATCGAGGAGTACCGCCTGGTGGAACGTGGGGGAATCAGGGTCGCCGTCATCGGCCTTCTGAATCCCGACCCTTCTTTCCCGGAACGGCCCGCCTCCAGAGAGTTTTCCGTAGAAGACCCGGCGGCGTCCCTGAGGCAGACGCTGACGGCCATCGGAGATAAGGCCGATGCAACGGTGCTCCTTTCACGGATGGGCTATGACGAAACACTCGACCTTGTTGACGGTATTGAGGGCATCGATATCGCCATATGCAACGACGAAGGCAGGCCCGCAAGGGCAGGTGACGGAACGCGCACCCATCTCGTCCCGGCGGGTTACAAAGCCATGGAACTGGGACTCCTCACGATCGTCATCAATGAAGAGGGTTTGATCTCAATAATCGAAAACCGCACCCTGTCCCTGGGCGATGCCGTTCATGATGACGAAACGATCAATGCCCTCGTGGAGGAGATCAAAGCGTCCTATGAACGGCAATAAATAAAGAACTTCATTCTCCTGTTCGTCCTGTTTTCCTCATCCCGTTCCGGTTATCCACCAATGACGCGCGGAGAATCGGTGCCGCACCGGGTGCGTGCTCCGTGACGACTGAAGCGACGCCACATCACGAAGGGTCCGTCACGGGCTTTGCGAAAGGCCCCGCAGAACCTGGGGAAATGATGCCGCAAAAATAATGCACGGCAAAAGGTGCATGAGCCCTGTGGGACGTTGACATTTTCAGAATCGTTAATTAATTAGGAAAATCGAAAGAAAGGAGATACAAAAGATGTTTAAAAAGATATTATATCCGACCGATTTTTCGGATGTAGCAGACAGAGCCTTGGAGTTCATTAAATCCCTGAAGGAAGCAGGAGCTGAAGAAGTGGTCATGCTGCACGTCATCGACCAGCGCGCGCTCGACGTAACCGTGGCCCACGCAGGGGCACGGACAGATCTAATGGACCTTGAACAAACCTTGATAAAAAGCACGGAGGAGGAGCTTGCCCCGCGCGCGAAGCAGTTGACGGATCTCGGCTTTCGGGTGAAAACGCTCATTCGGAAAGAAATACCCTTCCGGGAGATATTGCAGGTGGAACAGGAGGAAAATCCTGCGGTGATCGTGATCGGTTCACACGGTAAAAGCAATATCGGGGAAATGTTGCTGGGATCGGCTTCCGAAAAGGTGATACGAAAGGCGAAAAGCCCCGTACTGGTTATAAAACGCTAAGGCCGTCGGCGGGCATCACCCCGGGGAATCCGTTCTTCGGCTGTTGCAGTGACCTGCAATCTGTCCCCGTGGGTGCCTCCCGCCTCGCCCATGATTGAGATCCCGGGGAATTTTTTTCCCACCCCTTCCTGCCGCATTGATAGAACACACCGGGACGGTTGTATGCCTGACGAACCCCTGCGGCCATCTGACAACTCAGTGTTGCGTCCCCGCCGCACCGGCGCTTTGATCGGTGCGCCTGTCTATTCAGAGGGCGCCACGGCAGGGCCTTCCCCATCATGACAACCTCTCGGTACCGGCGGGCTGGTTGTCATATCAATACCAGTTTTGTGCTCGTAGTAAACCTGTAATAAACCAGCATGAAATGAGAAGAAAAGTGTGGGATAGTACTCTCCACTACCAAATACATCTTTGCAGGGAGACGGTCTATGGCTACCGGCAGCACTATCATGGTAAAGCATCAGCTACAGGGAAAGCGGATCATGATTACAGGCCCCACCGGTTTTTTGGGGAAGGTGGTCCTGGAAAAGATCATGAGAGATGTCCCGGACGTTGCACGGATCATCCTGTTGATCAGAGGGAACGGGAAGTACCGGACAGCCCGGGAGCGTTTCGAAAAGGAGATTGCGGCCTCCTCGGTCTTTGACCGCTTGCGGGAGGAGGAACCCTTCCACTTCCAGCGGTTCTGCCGGGAAAAGATCGAGTGCGTCACCGCCGAGGTAACGGAGCAACGCTTCGGCATGAATGCAGACGACTATGCAGAACTGGCCGCCGGAATCGATCTGGTTATTCATTCCGCCGCCTGTGTGGACTTTCGTGAACCCCTCGACCTTTCGCTTGGCATCAATGCCCTCAGCCTGCTCAATATAGCCGATCTGGTAAAAGCCGCGGGAAATATTCCCCTGATCCATGTATCCACCTGTTATGTGAACGGTTTCAATAAGGGAGATTGCCGGGAAGAGGTAGTCGTGCCGGTCCGCAGGGCCATCCGCCGGAATGAAAGCGGCTATTACGAGGCAGGGCCCCTCGTCGCGAAACTGCAGCAAAAAATCGAAAAGGTGAAAAACTCCTGTCCCGACCCCGCGGTCCTGTCCGAACGGCTCTCCGAGGTGGGGGTGAGGGAATCGCAGCGTCACGGATGGAACGACACCTATACCTTTACGAAATGGATAGGCGAGCAGCTGATCATGGAAGCCCTGCGCGATGGAACCCTGACCATTGTCCGTCCCTCCATCATCGAGAGTACCTATCGCGAACCTGTGGCCGGATGGATCGAGGGGGTAAAGGTGGCCGATGCAATCGTTCTTGCCTATGCCCGCGAGAAAACCATCTTCTTTCCGGCACGTCCGAAAGGGATTATGGATATAATTCCCGCGGACCTCGTGGCGAACAGCCTGATTCTGGCCGCGGCGGAGGCCCTGGCGCACCCGGGGAAGACACGGATTTACCAGTGTGCCACGGGATCGACAAACCCCATTACGATCGGCCGGATGATCCGTTATCTCCAGTCGGAGGCAAACCGCAATTTTGCCGCCTATGACCGGCTCCTTCCCAAGGGAAGACCGAAGCGCGATTTCAGGACCGTGAACCGCGGTCTATTTGTGGCGGCCATGTCACTGCTCAAGGGAACCATGCTCTCCTATGACCGGGTCTGCAGGATGCTTGGCATCAGAAACAGGTTCCACCGCATCGTCGATTTCGTGAACACGACGATGAAGCTGGCCGTGACCTTTTCATTCTATGGGGCGCCGCGATACCGTTTCCATAATACGAAACTGATCGATCTCGCATCGCGGGTGACCGACGAGGATCGCCGCATCTTCCCCGTTGACGGGCGGATGATTCAGTGGGAGCGCTATATGGGTCCCATTCATCTGGC
>CAYTUH010000064.1:0-290 GCA_964441165.1 uncultured Syntrophaceae bacterium | reverse complement strand
ACCGGTATGCCCTGAAGGATCGGGCAGCGGCAAAGGCCCCTGCCGAGGCAGCGGCGAAGGTCATCGCTCCGTCAGGCGGCAAGATAGATCTTAAATATGCATGAACCGGAAGGGAATTCCTGATTTTCCATGCCTCACCCGGCATGCGTCCCTCTTCATCAGGGTGTGTGCCGGGGAGGCGCCTCCCCGGCTCTTATCTCCAGCCCTCATTGAGCCATGATTTCCCGAGGAAGGATCGTCACGGCTCCGTCATCCACGGGGTCGGCCTGACTCAGCCTTTCCGTTCGCCT
>CAYTUH010000063.1:0-9949 GCA_964441165.1 uncultured Syntrophaceae bacterium | reverse complement strand
GAGTGACGATGCATTGTGGGATGAATATATACTGGATAATCCTCAAGGGACACCGTACCATCTGTAGGGGTGCCGAAAGGCAATTGAAAAGGCATACGGCCACCGATCTTACTACCTGGTTGCCTCCGGAACATCGGCAGGTCGTTCCGATAAGCCGCGCAATACGATAGTCGGTGTACTCCCCTTGATTCACCTGAAACATTTCCCTTTCGGAAATGAGATTATTTCGCTCCCTTTTTGTGATGAAGCTGGGATTATCGCCACCGATGATGAAACCGAAATCGAACTCATTCGGGGTGCAATCCGGATCGCTCACGATTTGCGATGTCACGCAGTGGAACTGAGGCATTCTTTCCCCCATCCGTGTTTTACAGAAGGGGAAGGGTTGTTTGCGGATAAACAGGCCCGGATCATCACCAGGGAGCATAAGGTCCGCATGTTACGGGAGGTAATGCCGTCATCGGAAGAGTTGTTGCGATCGTTCAAAGCGAAACTGAGGAGTCAGATCCGACGGCCGATGAAAGACGGTCTCTATGCTGTCGTGGGGGGGATGGAACTCCTCGACGATTTCTACGAGGTGTTTGCCCGAAACATGAGGGACCTGGGCTCTCCTGTTCATTCAAAGCAGTTTATCGGGGCGGTATTCAAGGAACTGTCAGAACGAGTCAAATTGGTGATCGTGTATCATAACGAGAAGCCTCTCGCGTGCAGCATGGTGATCGGGTGCGGGAATACGCTGAGAAACCCCTGGGCATCGGCGCTGCACGAATACAGCAGGATGAGTCCCAACATGCTCTTGTATTGGGCGATGCTCGCATATGCCTGTGACAACGGATATGCGCACTTTGACTTTGGCAGATCGTCGCCGGGGGAAGGGACGTACCGGTTCAAGGAACAGTGGGGGGCGAAGCCCTCTCCCCTGTATTGGAACTATCTCACGACTGATGCCACGTTTGTTCCCGGTGGAGAAGGAGGAGATGTCAAACGGTTCGCTGTGGCATTTTGGAAGAGGCTTCCCGTACCGCTTTCCCGCTTCATCGGTCCTCCAATCAGGAAACATATTGGGTTGTAAAAAAGTATGATAATCCGCCGGACACTGCCGCCGACGGCGGCGCCGATATATTGCCGGGATATCGTCAACGGGTTGGTTGGTATGCTCCGGGGCGGGCCGGAGATCGAACGGTTCGAAAGTGAAATCAGGGAGTATTTCGGGGTACGGCACTGTTTCACGCTGTCATCGGGACGGGCCGCCCTGACCGTTATCCTCAGGGCTCTCCATGCTCTCCATCCGGAACGAACTGTTGTCGTCATCCCTGCATACACCTGTTATTCGGTGGCAGCCTCGATTGTTCGTGCCAGTCTTTCCATTCGTCTGTGTGATATCGACGCGAGGACGCTCGATTTCAATTACGCAGAGCTTCAAGCTATCATCACCCATGATTCGAAGGAACTACTGGCGATTATACCAGCTCATCTCTTTGGGTTGCCTTCGGACATCGACAGGCTAAAAAACATCACCTCGGGACATGATATTTTCATCGTCGAGGATGCCGCTCAGGCGTTTGGTGGTAAAGACTCCAAGGGGAACAAGCTGGGGACGAAAGGGGATGTTGGCTTTTTCAGCCTTGGCCGCGGAAAACCCATGACGACGGTCGAGGGAGGAATCATCGTTACCAACGGGAACGACATCGCCCGGGGTATTGAGAAACAGGTCAGGAGGACGAGACAATGCTCGATGACACCGTTGATCATCAAGGCGTTGCTTCTCGCCCTTTTTATACATCCGGGACTGTATTGGTTTCCCAAAAGCCTTTCTTTCCTGAAGATCGGTGAAACGATATATGATGAAAAATTTAAGCTGCAGATCCTATCTTCTTTCCAGGCTGGTCTGTCGAACGGGTGGCAGCACAGGATTGAGTCCTTGAAACATGCCCGCCGTTCGGGAGCCCGGAGGTTTTTGTCGATAGATCAACGCGATGCTTTTCACCGTTATTTCTCCGATGTCAATACGCTGCCCGATCTCCTCCGCTTCCCGCTTTTGTGTCGCGATGCGTCTTTCAGAGAGGATCAGACATGCCGGGGTGCCATGGAGCGGATGGGGGTCGTGCCGTACTATCCAACCGCCATAAACCGTATCGGAAACTTAAAAGACAGATTTACTGGAGAGCGATACCCGGAGGCGGATCGGGTGGCGGTTCACTTGATTACACTTCCCATTCACCCGCTAGTCTCGGAACACGACGCGGATGAAATACACAAGCTGTTGGAGAAACTGTTATGAACCTGACAAACGGACATGGCGGGGATGCGGTTGTGGCATGATATGTATAAAAAGATAGTCATTGCTGTCGTTTTTCTCTTGTTTATTACGGGCCCGATCGGCCTGATTCCTGGATCGCTGTTTTCAGATGGATTGATACGATGTCTAGAAAAAATAACAACTGACGAGGATGTGATCCCGGCAGGAAGCTCATTCGACATGGTCTATATCTTGGGGGGTGGGCAAACAAGCCTTCAGGAGAAATATGCGCGGTTGGCTTCCCTGTATCGCCACATACACTGCGGAAGGATACTGATACTCGATAGACCTGGGATCACTGAATACGACCCTGAGGTAGAACGAAATCTCACCAACAACGAATGGTCCCTGCTGCGGTTGGGGTGGCTTGGGATCAGGAGGCAGGATGTGGAGTTTCTGTCAATTCATGATGGGTATTTCGGGACGCTCAGCGAGGCAAGGGCGGTAACAGAGCTGATGGAAGCGCGTGAATACCGCACGGTACTCCTGATCACGGCCCCGCACCACACAGGACGGGTCAAGAGGAGCTTTCGTCACATGTTCGGTGACAGCGGGAGGAAATGCCTTGTTACCGGCTCGGCCGAAGAGGCACCTATCGGTGAATTGCTTATGGAGAATCTTGATCTGGTAGTCTATACTTTCATTCTGTTGCCTATGGAAGATTGAGGAAAGTACGCGTACGGATTCGATGTGGTCACCTGAAACCTCCATGAAGATCGATGTCGAGTATCTCTATCGGATGGCCAAGATGCGGATACGCGCAATCTCTTTTGCCCTGGCGGCGGTAGTTCTTTTTATCGCCTCTTACCACGAGACACTTGCTTGGATGTATGGGCGTTATACCAGCCCTGAATCGTATTATTCTCACGGATTTTTGGTTCCCTTCGTCACGGCTTACCTCATCTGGCGCAAACGGGAGCAACTCGGGAACGAACCCGCTACCTTTTCGTGGTGGGGTCTCGTCCTTACCGTGGGAGGGCTGTTGGTACATGTCTTCGGGACCGTTATTTATGTCTTTTCGGTTTCCGGGTTTTCGATTTTTCTGTTGATCTTGGGAATGTCTCTCTTTCTCTTCGGGAGAAGAATTACACGGATCATCTTGTTCCCGCTGGCATTTACGATTTTTATGTTTCCCCTTCCCTCTGCCTTTATCAGCATTGTCTCTTTCCCCCTGAAGCTGTTCGTGGCGAAGAGCGGTGCTTGGATCGCGGGTTTGATGGGAATCCCCATTTATCTCGAAGGGTTTTATATCACCATTCCTGCTGGGAGCCTTCTCGTCGGCAATCCCTGCAGCGGACTCAGGTCGCTGATCACCTTCCTGGCCCTCGGTTCCATCCTTGCGTACCTCAGCCCGGTTTCCCTGTGGCGGAGAGGGCTTATCCTCTTTCTTTCCGTTCCCACAGCGATCGTATCGAACGTTATCAGGGTTCCTCTCCTGATTGTTATATCTCATTATTGGGGTCTCGAGGCAGCTCGACCCGAAGGTTTTTGGCACGATGCGTCGGGTATCATGGTGTTCGTCATCGGATTTATCCTACTTGTTTCCTTCGTGAGATTGCTGGAATGGAAAGCACCGGGAAAAGATACCTGATTGTCCTTGCCCTTTTGGCCTTGGTCGCACTGGTTGTCAATTATCTCAGTTATGACACCTTTGGTCGGACGGATAAGGGGTTAGCGGCGATCAATGGAATCCCCTACACCATAGGAAAGTGGGGCGGGAAGGATCTTCCGTTGGACCCAAGCGTGTACGAGCTATTGGAGACGAATACGATTATACACAGGAACTATCAGAGGGCTCATTCCTCTATCCTGTTATCGGTCGTATATTACCCCGAGACAAAAGTAGATTTTCATGCGCCCGAGAGTTGTCTGGGGGGAAAGGGAATACGTACGAAAAGCTCGGTCAGACAGATACAATTCAATTGTGAAGGAGATACCGTTAAACTCGCTATCAACATGATGACACGAGAGCAAGATGAAGAGAAGCAGCTCATTTATTATTTTTATAAGGCGGGTCCCTTTGTGGGTAGCAGCTATATAAAGCTTCGCTTTGCGGTGGCGTTCAACAAACTCTCTAGCAGGAAGAAGAGCGGATCTCTGATTCGGGTGTCTACCCCGGTTATTCGAGACGATTACAGCAGAGCTTCGCAAAAGCTGACTAAATTTATTGAAGAACTTTACCCGTATGTTATCGACTATCTGTAATTTCCTCAATTATGAGTTTCACCTTATATAGCGTATAAGAAGATCTGAACGGTATGCCTCAGACAGAAAAAACCCTGAGAAGTGATCTGTACCGGAATGTCCTGCTCCGTATCCCCGCACAAATAGTCTTTTTTATAACGTCTATTATTGTCGCGCGAATTTTAGATCCTCGAGATTTCGGGATCATGGGAATTTCCATGATCATCATAGGATATATAGATCTGTTTACGAACTTCGGATTTATTCAGGCAATAATCCAGAAGAAAATAAGAGACGTCAGCGTACTCAATACCATATTCACCTTTAATATGGTTCTGTCCATACTGTTGGCGCTTACATTGGTCGTTTTTGCGGAGAATCTCGCCGCATTTTTTAATGCCGATGAGTCGGAGCATGTAATACAGGTCTTGTCGGTGATATTCGTTATCACCGCATTCCAGATTATTCCCACGGCGAACCTGTTGCGAGACATGCATTTCGGAGAGCTTGCCATTGGCGAATTCATCAAAAGGTGTTCCGCGGCGTTTGTAACCCTGGTACTTGCATTAATGGGGTTTCGGTATTGGTCTCTTGTCATTGGGCAACTGAGCGCCGGGATAATTGTTGCCATATGGTTGTGCCTGAAGGCACGGTGGTTTCCATCCATAATATATCTGCATCATCAGATGAAAAAACTCTTTGACTTCGGGCTCTGGAATTTTCTGAATGCGCAACTTCTGTTTTACGCTGATAATATTGACAAGGTCTTAATGTCAAAGTATCACGGTCTGCTTATGCTTGGCTTCTATGATAAATCACAGAGTCTCTCGCGTTTCCCGATCAGTGCCTTGATGCTGAATATCAATGCGGTCATGTTTTCATCCTTCAGTAAAGATCAGGACGAGAAATTGCGCCTCCGACAGAACTTCCTGAAATCTCTCACGCTGATTTCTGTTCTCGGATTCCCTGTTTATACAGGGTTGATAGTGGTCGCTCCCTATTTTGTATATGGGTTGCTCGGTGCGAAGTGGAGCCCCATGATCGGCAGCTTTCAAATTATCTTGGGGGGATGTTTGCTCCGGACCGTTTATGGGTTGAGCTCGGAACTTAACATAGGAATCGGGAATTATAGAAGCAACGTGGTGCGATTGTTTGTATCTGCGATTATATTCACGGCAGCCTGTTTTTTGCTTATTCAACAAGGACTTATTGGAATTTCATGTAGTTTCTTGCTATACTCTATCATCTTAACACTGTTGGGTGTGTCACTTGCAAAGAAGGGTATCGGCATTTCGTGGAGTCACTTCGCCGCGTCGGTTTTGCCGGGTCTCAAGGCGAGTCTGATAATGGCCGGTGTTGTTATTTCTCTGTCGAGATTCTGTTGTGTTTCCTACACCGTCCTTAACTTATTCATCCTATCGCTGGCAGGAGCGGTTCTTTATTTTTTCTTGATGATGATCGAAAAAAACGAAATTGTGGTTGATATGAGGACATCCCTGATACATGACATCAGGCGGGTAACACCCTTTCGGTAAGTCACTGAATTCCTGATAGTTGCTGAATCTGAATGGAAGAGATGATTCCCTTAGTAAATACTTTTAATGGACCTTTAGGGGAGTGGATACCGTATGCTCACACAGGGTGAACCATTCGTCGATGAGAGACATGGCCGTTTCTATTACCGGTGGTGGTTCTATTTCACCGTCCTGTACTTTATTGTGGATTATGTGCGACCTCAGAACACCTTTTCATGGGTCGGCTACCTCCGTCCCGGGGCCGTGACAATCACACTGCTGGTCATATTCATTGTATTCAGCCGACAAATATATCTTTCTAATACGAGACAGACTCGATTTATCTGGGCCTTTGTCATCCTCCTGTTTATCCATGTCCCTTTTGCGGCAAACAACTACTATGCTCTCCTGGCGGCCCAAAACATGCTTAAATTCATGCCCTTTATCATGTCAGTGGTAATCCTCGTCTCCACCAGAAAACGTCTCAACCAGATGGTCGTAATTATGGTCGTAATCATGGCCTATATGAGTCTCTGGAGTATTACGCATGGAGGAAGGGGTGTGGGGGGGTGGTTTGGTGATGAAAACGACCTTGCGCTCTATATCAACGCGATGATGCCCTTTACACTGCACCTTTTTTATCATGCGCGAAGGACGCTTCTTAAAGTATTATACCTTGCTGTCTTTGGCCTTGGCGTTGGTGCCGTTATCGCTTCCTTTTCCCGGGGTGGGTTGGTGGGACTTGTTGGAATGGTCGCCGTAGGGTGGTTACTGAGCCGACATAAGATAAGAATATTACTTGTCTTATTGCTGGCCACTTTCGCATTTTTTACTTATACAAGTCAGGAATACCAGGAAGAAATGTCTACTATTACTGACACCCAGTCTGGAACGATTCATGGGCGGATCATTACATGGGAAGCGGCATGGGATATGTTTATTGATAATCCTCTGGGAGTTGGGGGAAATAATTTTCCTGTTCGGTTTCAGGAATATCAGTCGGGGGAATTTTCCCGTGGGATGTGGGGGCGTGTCGCTCACTCCCTGTGGTTTACCTTGATACCTGAACTGGGGATCCCGGGTATCTTTCTCTATTTCATGCTCATGTGGATTAATTTTAAAGACCTCTGGTTCCTCCTGAGGTTGAGATATGAAAGTGATCCGGATCTTATGTACATACAGACCCTTTCGATTGCTTTTCTGGCATCAGCCACAGGGTTTTTTGTCTCTGCTACGGGGCTTTCTGTTTTGTATTATCCCCACTATTGGTATTTGACGGCGCTGCTTGTTGCCATGAAAAAGATTGCCGAAACCAGGCTGGCGGTACTCGATAAAACCGGATCTGAGGATGAGAAACATTTCACACCAGAACTTATTCCCGTGGCACGGTAGGTCCTTTTTAATTTTCCTGCTACAGATATCTAAGCAATAGCCTGCCCGATTAGGGCCTGGCGCAATCAGGTCGTTGCAAAAGAACCATTTCCAGCGAAGCCAGTTTTCTGTAATGTATCTCTCCTGTTTTGGTGTAAACAGTTGAGGGTTCCCTTTCGCGGCGCTTTTTGCTGGGTTTGTATGAGACACAATAATGCTAAAGCCAACAAAACAAATCATCGATTTTTTCTTCAGAAACCTTTTGAGAAACCATCTGCCCGCAGTATTTGCGGTATTAAAAACAATTTATTATGGTTATCGAAGATTAACGGGTTCCCACAGATTGAAGAAACGGTTGAATCAAAGACCGTGGAAAATCACCTTGGGGGCATCAGGGACATACGATACGGGATGGATCCCAACCGATATTTATGAGCTCAATATTACGAAAGAGTCAGATTGGAAACGATTTTTTTCTTGTAATTCGATTGATGCGATGATTGCGGAGCATGTATGGGAACACCTGTCATCTGAAGATGCGGTTTTGGCAGCGAAAAATTGCTATAGGTATCTGAAACCTGGGTGCTGTTTGAGAGTGGCGGTCCCCGACGGATTTCATCCGGATCCGGAGTACATAAGAAACGTGAAAGTCGGTGGCATCGGCCCGGGTGCCGACGGGCATCACGTATTGTATACATACAAGACACTAACAGACGTACTCGAGTCTGTAGGATTTCGTGTGTGTGTACGGGAGTATTATGACGAATTCGGCCGATTCCATTGTGAAGAGTGGGAGTTGGAAAGAGGGATGGTCTATCGCTCAGCGCGGCGGAGCAACGGGGGCCACATACTCCTGAATGCGTCGCTCATTATTGATGCATTCAAGATGTTTCAAGAAAAAGGAGACGCATCTTCGGAGTGAATGGATCAGTGCTCGCCGAAAAAAGGTTCCGCCTTTCTCGATAGACAGACGGGTCAGACAATGAGCATGTTTGTCTAGGAGAGATTCCGTATCTTTTGCTCGGAGGAATAAAGCATAGAAACGGTTATGAGGTACCTTTGAGTGGCAGGTTTTACTCAATGACAATTTTCAGGGCGGATACGTTCCTTGTTTGAAAATGGAAAAACCGTGCATGATTAGTTCAATTCAGCAATGGATGATCTTTGTGGTACCACTTGTGACGGCGATCTGCGCGAGTTTGTTGCTCATCGCCGATGCGAGAATCGTTACGGAAGTGATGATGGGGTATGCCCTCTTCATCATCCCGGGGTATGTGTATTTCAGTGTCCGCGGAGACCGGTCCTTCCTGGCCCTGATCTACGGTGCCCCCTTGGGCGTTGCGGTAACTGGGCTGGCTGTTCTTATTATTGTGGCAAAGAAAGGGTGGCACACTCCCACGCTGGCGGCAGGGTATATCGGAGCAGTTGCTCTCCTGGCCGCGTTGGCGTATCTGTCGAAGAGGAAGGATGGAATCGGTTATTCCCCGAAGGGCGTATATGTTATACCCGTTTCCATCGGCTTGCTCGTGGCCCTGTATATCATGACGGTTATCACGATACCATTGGCGGGTGCCGGAGCCCTCACGGATAAGGGATATGCCTTTACCGGCCTCTTCGGCCACGATTACATCCTGCGCGCGCTAACGGCAGTTGCCCTTTCGCACGGCATCCCCCCCGACAGTTACTATTATGCGGGGATGAAGATGCATAACTACTACTTCCTCTGGTACACCCTCCCGGCATTCGTGTACAATCTCGGCGGTAAGTTGAATGATATCAGAAAGATCGTATCGGTCGTCTCGATCCTCAATATCCCCTTCTTTTTCTCCATCCTGTTCCTCAAACTTGCCGAGATGGTCACCGATGGAAAGGCAAGTGCAGCTCTGAAGAAAAGGCGGTTCCTCCTTGCGGCATCCGTGCCCCTCTTTCTCTGCTCGTATCACTGGGTGTTTTTCTTTCTGAAGTGGCTCGCGGCCCGGGTGGACATAGCCCTTCTGAACACCCTGGCCGGGCAGATGAGCTATACGTCCCAGTCATGGACGAGGATCCTTTTGTTCGAACCCCAGTTTCCACTGGCCATCATGATGATCATCCTCGTGATGATGATCATTCGAAAGAGACCGTCATATCACCGGGGGATTGTTCTGGGGCTCCTCCTTTCGGGTCTTGCTATGACCGATCTCGTCGTCTTCCTTATCTTCGCCGCTGCGTATGCGGTTTACTGGATATCGGAGATATATCGTTCACGGGACAGGGGAGAGATCGTCCAACTCTTCTTTATCCTCACCGTGGGGATCGCAGTCGCCCTGACGATGTTCCACCTCGATATCTTCGCATCGCAAGAGTATTCTAACAAAATCGTTATTCGGCCGAGCGTCAACACGGCGCTGCCCTTTGTCCTTGTCCCGATGGCGTTGGGTTTTCTCTTCGTGTGGGGGGTCCTGGGGGGGAAGGTACTGGTGAAGAGAACCGAGGGGATACTCCTCGTTTCCCTGATGGCGATGTCTCTCTTTGCCATGGCCTTTGTGACGGAGGCACTGGAGGTGAATGTCTTCCTGCGGAAAGGACTCTACCTTCTCAC
>CAYTUH010000062.1:8763-10069 GCA_964441165.1 uncultured Syntrophaceae bacterium | reverse complement strand
GGCCGGGGTTCCGGCATGGGCCGTGGCATGGGCATGGGTGGTGGCCGGGGTTCCGGCATGGGCCGCGGCATGGGCATGGGCGGCGGACAGGGTTCCGGCATGGGCCGCGGCATGGGCATGGGCGGCGGACAGGGTTCTGGCATGGGCGGTGTACCGGGCGGAGGTCGTGTGATTGGTCCCGCCGGTGGTCCCGGTGATGTAACGCCGCAGGCCGGACAGATGAAGAAAGTACTTCAGGAACAGCTGAAGATGCTGCAGGAACAGATGAAAGATATTGAAAAGAGGCTTCAGAAGATTGATGAGAACGAATAGAACGGTAACAGGAAAAGGAGTTGGCGATCATGAAGATAGCCGTAGCGAGCGGTAAGGGCGGCACGGGAAAGACTACCATCGCGACGAACCTGGCATGCACACTTGCTGATGCGGGGAAGCGGGTCGAACTGCTCGATTGTGATGTCGAAGAGCCGAACTGTCACATCTTCATGAACCCGATCATAGAGGATAGAATGCCTGCCTCGGTGCTCAGGCCCGAGGTGATTGAAGACAAGTGTACCGGCTGCGGTGTCTGTGCGGAGGTCTGTGAATACAGCGCCATCGTCGTCATCAAGGGGAAGGTCCTGATCTTTCCCGAGTTGTGCCACGGTTGCGGTGCCTGTATGCGGTTCTGTCCCGAAAAGGCGATTCGGGAGATCAAGAGAGATGTCGGCATCGTCGAGAGGGGATGGAGCGGTGAGGTCCGTTTCATCCAGGGAACACTCAACATCGGCGAACTCATGTCCCCGGCGGTGATCGACGGTGTCAAGGAAACTGCCGGAACGGCCGATGTGTTTATCTATGATTCCCCTCCCGGTACATCATGCCCCGTGATTGCGGCGATCAAGGACGCCGATTTCGTGCTCCTTGTGACGGAACCGACACCCTTCGGCCTGAATGACCTGAAACTTGCCGTTGGTATGGTGCGGGAACTGAAGATTCCCTTTGCCGTGGCGATTAATCGCTCCGATATCGGCAACGATGATGTCAGAAATTACTGCGATTCCGAAGGTATCGCCATGATATTGGATATACCCGATGACCGCAAAATCGCCGAGGCCTATTCACGGGGTGAAATGGTCGTTCATGCGATACCCTCCTATCGCCACCTTTTTGAGGAATGCTGGAATTCGATTCAGGAACGGTTTCGCGAAACAGGAGCGCCCGCGTCGGCGGCAGGGGAGGTGGCCCAATGAAAGAGATTGTGGTAATAAGCGGCAAGGGTGGAACGGGAAAGACGAGCATTGTCGCTTCTTTCGCGGCGCTGGCCGAC
>CAYTUH010000062.1:5152-8663 GCA_964441165.1 uncultured Syntrophaceae bacterium | reverse complement strand
TGCCCCGTCGAAGCGATTGATTTCGAACCGGCGGTGAACGGTGAGTGGTATGTTTCATCGACCCACTACGGTCCCATGGTACATGCGAAGCTCGGCATGGCCGAGGGCAATTCGGGAAAACTGGTGACGATAGTGCGCCAGGAGGCACGAAAGATTGCCGAGAAGGACGGCCTGAACTATATTATCGTTGATGGTTCCCCCGGGATCGGATGTCCCGTCATCGCATCGATTACCGGTTCCGACCTGGTGGTGATCGTCACGGAGCCGACGCTTTCGGGCCGGCATGACATGCGGCGCGTCGCAGAACTGACCGCCTATTTCCGTATTCCCGCCATTGTCTGTGTGAATAAATGGGACCTGAATCCCGACATGACCGCGCGCATCGAATCGGAAGCGGTCGCGATAGGAGTCAAGGCGGCGGGAAGGGTGCGATACGACACGGCGATTACCAAGGCACAGATCATGGGGACGAGCGTTGTCGAATATACCGGAGGTGCCGTATCGTCCGATATTGCGGCGCTGTGGAGGAATGTAATCTATAACCTGCAATAAGAGGACAGAATAACAGGGAGCGTCGATAATGCCGACCTATGAATACCGATGCAGGAAATGCGGGCATGAATTCGAACAATTTCAAAAGATAACGGAAGACCCCCTCTCCGTGTGTCCGGTCTGTGGCGGTTCCGTTGAACGGCTCATTACCACGGGAGGCGGTTTCATCCTGAAAGGCAAGGGCTTTTATGCGACTGACTACGCGCAGGGACGGGGTGCGACCCGGTGCGGCAGGGAGCAACCCTGCTGCGGGAAGGACACCCCCTGTGATGTGAAGTCCTGTGAAGATTGATGGCTGTGCAAAAAGCCCAACTGCTGCGTTGCGCTACATCCTTCCCCCCGTTTTCACGGGGGCAGGCTATGCGGCGTACCGCACGTACGCCTCATTCCTCAGGATTTGCGCGCCTTGCATTTGAAGCTTTTTACTGTGCCATCGAATACGCTTTTTTCGAGTGCATCGATATTGAATCCGGCTCTTTATTACGCCGGCAATGAGACATGTCCGAATGGCATGCCGGACCTGATCCGGCATCCGGTCTGATCCCGGATTCCCGCGTTCGCGGTAACGACGGTTTGTCATAGATTGGTGCCGGAGCGATAAGAGCTTTTATATATAATGTTTTAGAGAGTGTGGACCGATGAGTGATACGAGAGAAAAGAGAAGTTATACCTTCGGGCCCGTCCCGTCGCGTCGTCTGGGGCGGTCCCTGGGAATAGATTTTGTGCCTTTCAAGACATGCACCTACGATTGTGTGTACTGCCAGCTTGGCAGAACGACCCATAAAACAGCGAAGATCAAAGAATACATTCCCATCGAGGATGTCCTGCTCGATGTCGAAACCAGGCTGAGTACGATTCCGCGCCCCGATTACATAACCCTTTCGGGGTCCGGTGAACCGACGCTCTACAGCAAAATCGAAGAACTCATTCACAGGATTAAAAATATTGCGGATATTCCTGTTGCTGTGTTAACAAACGGGTCGCTCTTTTGGAACGATGAAGTGTGCCGTGCGGTTTCGAATGCCGACCTTCTCCTCCCTTCACTGGATGCGGGAGACGAAGAGACCTTTCTCCTGGTGAACCGGCCGCACCGGGATATCAGCTTCAGCAGAATGATCGATGGATTGTGTTCCCTGCGGGACCGCTTTTCCGGGACCCTCTGGCTGGAAGTGTTCCTGATCGGCGGAACGAGTGACACCGATGAGGATGTTGACAAAATAAAGGGATATATCGATCGCATTTCGCCGGACCGTGTGCAGCTCAATACCGCCGTTCGTGTGCCCGCGGAAACGTGGGTCCGGGCGGTCCCCCGGTCACGTCTCGAAGAAATCGCCGCACGGATAGGTCCTCATTGCGAGGTGATCGCCGACTATGAAGCCATGGATAGTTTCCGTGAATTTGAATCCACCTGTGATGATGTGCTGGAACTGTTGAAGCGGAGGCCCTGTTCGATTGACGATATTTCCGATGGTCTCTGTCTTCACCGGAATGAGTCGGTGAAATATATCCGGCAGCTCATGGATCGGCACCTGATAAAGATGAGGAAACAGGAAGGTAAAACGCTTTATTATACGTCGTATTGACGAAGTCGTAGAGGGCGGAAAGCAATTATAAAAATAAATTAGTAGCTGATGGACCGGGATTTTTGAGACTGCTTCGTTGCTGAACGACTTGCAATTGCCGGATTAATGACTTTATTAAGAAAAGATTTTTACACAACAAGATGACAAGAGAAAGGGGTATGAAAAATAATGAGTGAGAGCGATACAAGGGGCAGCAAATCGGGAAACGGCGAGAACCGGAATACCCAGTCCGATGAGCAATTGAATGCCTATAAGGAGAGTCAGGTACTGGCTGACCGCATGAACCGGATCAAGCATAAAATCATGATCCTTTCCGGCAAGGGAGGCGTTGGGAAAAGCACTGTTGCCACGAACGTGGCCGTGGCGTTGGCGATGGAAGGAAAAAAAGTAGGCCTTCTGGACAGCGATTTCCATGGCCCCAGCATTCCGACGCTTTTGAACCTTGAAAATGCGAAGCCCACGAGTGATGGCGAATCGATCATTCCCGTCGAGTTTGCCGGCGGCATGAAGGTGATGTCCATGGGATTTCTCCTTCCGAACCGGGACGATGCCGTAATCTGGCGGGGTCCGATGAAAATGAAGGTCCTCAAGCAGCTGCTGACGGAAGTCAACTGGGGTGATCTCGATTACCTGATTATTGATTTTCCTCCCGGGACCGGTGACGAGCCGCTTTCCATTGCGCAGCTCATTCCCAAGTGCGACGGCGCAATCATCGTGACCACACCCCAGGATCTGTCGGTAAACGATGTGCGGAAATGCATCAATTTCTGCAAGCAGCTGAATGTGCCCGTCCTGGGGGTCATCGAGAATATGAGCGGTCTCGTGTGCCCAAACTGCAAGATGGTGATCGATATATTCAAATCGGGCGGCGGTGAGAAAATGTCCACCGAGATGGGTGTTCCCTTTCTTGGAAAAATTCCCATAGAACCGCAAATCGTGGAGGCATCGGACAGCGGGAAACCCTTCGTCTATCATTATTCGAAAACGGAAGCGGGCAAGGCCTTTTCAAAGGCGATTCAGCCGATCCTGACGCTGGGGGCGACGACTGTCGCGCCGAAGGAAGAGCCCCTTCAAGAGGTACAGCCGTCAACCATGCTCAAGATAGCGGTACCCGTTGTCAGCGGCCAGTTGAGCGCGCACTTCGGCCATTGTGAAGAATTCGCCTTTTTCAATGTCGATACGGAACGCAAACTTATTGTCAGTGAAGAAACCGCGCCGCCCCCTCCCCATGAGCCGGGAGTACTCCCCAAATGGCTCGGTGAAAAAGGCGCCGGTATGATTATTGCCGGGGGAATGGGCACGCGGGCCCAGGATCTTTTTGAGGAACAGGGCATCAGAGTAGTTATCGGGGCGCCGAACGGCGATCCCAGGAGCCT
>CAYTUH010000062.1:4849-5130 GCA_964441165.1 uncultured Syntrophaceae bacterium | reverse complement strand
GGTGGAATCCTATCTGAAGGGAACACTTGAATCGGGAGAAAATATCTGTGATCACTGAGAAAATGGACGAGAATGATAATATTACGCAGATCATGCTCGGAATGGTCGATACAAAGGCCAGGGAACTCTATTCCGAGACACTGGTTGAGTATGGCACGAACCCGACGAATTACGGCGTGCTTTCCGCTCCTGACGGTTACGCCAAGATAACCGGCACCTGAGGGGACACTGTTGAAATATTTCTTCGTGTCAAAAATGGCAGGGTTGAAGAGTCGAAATTC
>CAYTUH010000062.1:0-4839 GCA_964441165.1 uncultured Syntrophaceae bacterium | reverse complement strand
AGACGGGTGCGTCTTCACCATCGCCGCCGCCGAAACGGCGACGCGCCTTTCCCTGGGGCGGGACATCAAGGGGTGTCTCCTGATCAACCGGAGCGCCATCCTGAATGTGCTGAAGCGGATGCCCGCAGACCATAAGCACTGTGCGCTCCTGACGGCATTGACGTTCCAGAAGGCGGTGAAAGATTTTAAAGACCGAAAGAGTGACAAAGCCGGGCAAGATTAACGGAGTCAGGGATTGGTAAAAACAGTACCAGAGTTCCAAAGCTCCTGAGTTCCTGAGCAAAAAACTGTTTCGGGTTTCGAGTTTCGGGGAATACAAGGTACGCGGTCATTGCGAGACCGCCCTCGGCGGTCGTGGCAATCCGTTTTTAGAGGGCTTTCAGTTTGTACTGATGGCTGAGAGCTGAGAGCTTTTATTCTTGCTTCTGGCTTCTTATTTCTCAATTCTAATTCATACTGATCGCTACACAAAAAAGGAGGAAAAGGGATGTCGAAAATTGTTACGTTGAATGAGGTTGAAAAGATTCAGATTCTGACGCTGCAGGACAATTATGTAGAGCTCACTGCCATGGACAATACCGAGATCGTCCAGCGGGCCATGCCGCTGGCCGACGGTGAAATAAAACGTTCTGTCCAGGCCGAACACGGGTTCTCCGCCCTCGTGAAGACCACGACGGGGGAACAGACGAGGACCATGCTCTTTGATTTCGGGTTCTCGGAAACCGGTGCGGCATACAATGCACGCATGCTCGACGTTCCCATGGGGGACGTGGAGGTGACCGCCCTTTCCCACGGTCACAGCGATCATTTCGGCGGCTTTGAAGAGGCCATCAAGATGATCGGAAAAGAAGGCATCGAACTGGTGGTACATCCGGCGGCCTTCAACAGCCCCCGATATCTCAAGTTTGGCGAGGAACTCAAGGTCTATTTCCCCAAACTGGAGAAAGACGCCATCGAGAAACAGGGGGTCAAAGTGGTGGCGACGGCGGAGCCTTACCCGCTTCTGGACGGTGACGTGCTCTTTCTGGGCCATGTCGAACGGACGACGGATTTTGAAAAGGGATTTCCCATTGCCTATTACGAAGACAATGGTGAGGAGAAATGGGATCCCATCGATGACGATACGGCCCTGGTCATGAATTTGAAGGGGAAGGGGCTGGTGATCCTCTCGGGGTGTGCCCACTCGGGGATCATCAATACCGTCAATTGCGTGAAGAAAGTGACCGGCATCGACAAGATTCATGTCGTTATGGGCGGGTTCCACCTCTCGGGACCCCTCTTTGAGACAATTATCGGACGAACGACGGAGGAACTCGCAAAGCTGCAACCTGATTACGTGGTTCCCTGCCATTGTACGGGGCGAAAGGCGATAATGCATATGGAAAAGGAAATGCCCGAACAGTTCATCCTGAATATGAGCGGAACGACGCTGACCTTTACCGGTGCGTAGGCACTGCGAAAAACAGTCCGGAGTAAAAAAACCCCGCAGCATGCTGCGGGGTTTTTTTGTGGACGGAGATATACTGAAGAGGGTTATTATTGACGGTGTTCTATCCCGACTATTTCCACACGCCGGTTGAGCGATCGTCCTTCTTCCGTCTTGTTGGGCGCCGCAGGCTTCGATTCCCCGTAGCCTCTCGTAATGACTCTTTTATCAGGAGTATTCAGGCTTGTCAGGATGTTCTTGACCACCCCTGCCCGCTTGACGGAGAGTTTGTCGTTGTATTGTTCCGTTCCCCGTTCATCGGCATGGCCGAGGAGCACCACATAGACATTGGGGAGGTCCCGGTCAAGCACTTCCGACAGTTCCTGCAGCAGCGCCCTGTACTGTTTCTTCACGATTGCCTTGTCAAAGTCGAAATATATGATCGGTTCCCGGCCTGTCGAGAGATAATCACCCAATTTTACATAGACGATTTTTTCTTCCCTTGCATCGGGATTCAACCATTTCATGGCGCCTTCGTGCCCCAGCCCCGCCGCCATTCTCATGTCTGCTTTCGCCTGTTCGTTGTTGATCATGAAGGCATGGAGAAGGCCGCGCTCGTAATAGGCCTCGGCGTTGTCCGGCTGGAGATCGATAACCCGGGTAAAGTCTTCCGCTGCCATGACACAGTTGCTCGGTTTAATCATTGCATTGATCTTCCCCCGCCTGAAATAGGACTCGGCGTGGTTCGGGTCTTCCTTGATAGCCGACGTATATGCCCGGATGGCTTCTCCATAGATATGCTGATCTTCGAAGGAGATGCCCTGTTTAAACCATTCTTGAGCGGTTTCGGCCGACAGGACAGGCTGTGCAGAGAGAACAAGGGCGAATATTGCGATCACGCAGACTGTTATTTTTTTCATGATGCACCTCGATTATAATGCCGTGTTTAGTTTTTGTGGGTTCACACGAAAGAAGCCTTTGAGTGTCGTGATGGTGGCTAACTTATACCAGATAAACAGGTTGGTCAAGCATAATCTCATGAAATGTGGTGTGTTTTGGGTGATATTGTGACGGATTTCACATTATCCCCGGGGCGGTTTTGCCGTCCGCCCGGGGATAATGCGGGATGATTCAGTCTTTGAAAATCGCACCGGTACTGGCCGATGTAACCGTCTTCGCATAACGGCCGAGATAGCCCGTTTTAATCAGGGGTTCCCGGGGCAGGAAGGCCTTTTTACGCGTTGCCATCTCTTCGCCGGTGATCATGAGTTCGATGGATTTGTTCGGGATGTCGATCCGGATCCTGTCGCCTTCTCTGACGAGTCCGATGGGGCCTCCTTCGGCGGCTTCGGGTGATATGTGTCCGATGGCGGCGCCTCTGGTGCCGCCGCTGAAACGGCCGTCCGTCAGGAGCGCGACGCTTGTGTCGAGTCCCATCCCCGCGATTGCCGAGGTGGGGGAGAGCATTTCCCGCATGCCCGGACCTCCCCTGGGACCCTCATAGCGGATGACCACGACATTCCCCGGCGTGATCTTTCCATCGAGAATCGCCGCGATGGCCGTTTCTTCCGAATCAAAGACACGGGCTGTTCCTTCGTTGACCAGCATGTCCGGTGCGACGGCAGACTGCTTGACCACGGCGCCCTCCGGTGCCAGATTTCCGCGCAGGATGGCGATGCCGCCCTCCCTGCTGTAGGGTGCTTCCACAGAGCGTATGACCTCGCGGTTCTTCACCGCCGTGCCTGCGATGTTTTCGGCCACCGTCAGGCCCGTGACGGTCATGCATGCACCGTCAATGACTCCGCGGGAACTGATTTCTTTCATGACGGCCTGGATGCCGCCCGCCCCGTCCAGATCTTCGAGATGATGGGGGCCTGCGGGACTGAGATGGCAGATGTTGGCCGTTTTCATGCTGATTTCATTGAAGAGGTCGAGGTCGAGATCGATTCCCGCTTCATGGGCAATGGCGGGGATATGGAGTACCGTATTGGTGGAGCAGCCCAGGGCCATGTCAACGGCAATCGCATTTTTGAACGCGTCAAGGGTGGCGATGTCCCGCGGTCTGATATTTCGTTCCACCAATTCCATGATTTTCATCCCCGCCTCTTTGGCAAGACGGTGTCGTGCCGCCTGGACAGCAGGAATGGTGCCGTTTCCCGGCAGACCCAGCCCCAGTGCTTCGGTGACGCAGTTCATGGAATTCGCCGTAAACATCCCCGAGCAGGACCCGCATCCCGGGCAGGCAGCGTTCTCCATCTCCTTCAGGGCATCCTCCGTCAGACTTCCCGACTTGACACCTCCCACACCTTCAAAGACACTGATCAGATCGACGGGTACGCCGTTCATCCGGCCCGCCATCATGGGACCGCCGCTTACCACCACGGCGGGAATATTCAGGCGGAGGGCCGCCATAAGCATGCCCGGCACGATCTTGTCGCAGTTCGGAATCAGGACCAGGCCGTCAAAGGGATGGGCCGTGGCCATGATTTCGACGGAGTCGGCGATCAGTTCCCGGCTGGCGAGGGAATATTTCATGCCCGCATGACCCATGGCGATGCCGTCGCAGACGCCGATCGTGGAAAACTCCATGGGCGTTCCGCCCGCCATCCTGATGCCCGCCTTGACATCACCGGCGATGCGGTCAAGGTGAATATGGCCCGGTATGATTTCGTTTGCAGAATTTACCACACCGATAATGGGCCGTGACAGCTCTTCATCGGTATAGCCCATGGCCTTGAAAAGCGACCGGTGCGGTGCCCGTTCAAGCCCTTTTTTCATAAGATCGCTGCGCATAGGAGGTCCTTTCTTTATTAAAGGCACAAAGGCACTCAGGCACAGAGGCACAAAGTAAAAAAAGAAACAAAGTGACGGAGTACCAAAGTACCTGAGTAAAAAAGGTTTCGAGTTTCGGGTTCCGAGTTTCGAGGAAATACAGGGTACGCAGTTATGGCAGTCTGTTTTTAAATTTTTTGCTGACTGCTGATGGCTGACGGCTGATAGCTTATGTAACCTCGAAACTGTTTTTATTCTTACTTCTGACTCCTTACTTCTTAATTCTTCTTTTGCTGACAGCTGACAGCTGAATGCTACTTTTTCCTTCTCTCCGGCCTGATAGCTCTGAGGACGGTGCCTGCCTGCCACATCTCCATGTTTTTCATTTCGTCCAGTTCACCGTTGAGCCGTTCACGGTAGTCCGGTGCGCTGTTGCTGTCGAGGACGATTTGCGTTTCCCTGCCCGATTTGACGCTCTCATACAACTCTTCGAAGACAGGCGACACGGCATCACGAAAGCGCCCCTTCCAGTCCAGGGCGCCTCGCTGGGCCGTGGTGCTGCAGTTTGCATACCTCCAGTCCATGCCGTTTTCCGCTACGGGACGACTCAGGCTCTGGGTCAATTCTTCCACCGTTTCCTT
>CAYTUH010000061.1:8504-10176 GCA_964441165.1 uncultured Syntrophaceae bacterium | reverse complement strand
AAGCTCGAAACCAAGGCGGACACCGCCATCGGTGACAGAGAACTCCAGTCGGACGAGATCATGCTGATCGAGGCGCTGGTGCCGCCCCGGTCACGGCTGCTGGGCCGGACGCTCCGTGGCGCCGATTACATAAAGCGGTTCGGGTGCATGGTCCTCGCCATACAGCGGCGGGGGAAGATTCTCCGCGAGCGCCTGGCCGATATCAGCTTCGACGACGGTGACACACTTCTCCTGCAATGCGACAAGGAGTCGGTGAACCGCATTATGGAATCGACGGACCTGATCGTCACCAACGAACTGACGGAGCTGCACCTGCGAAAAGACCGCGCGGTGACGGCACTGGCGATCTTTGCTGTCATGATCGCCCTCATTCTTTTCAACATATTTCCGATCCTGATCGCCGCCATGCTCGGTGCAATTGCCATGATTCTCGGCCGCTGCATCACCATCGAAGAGGCATACAAGGCGATCGACTGGAAGGTGATTTTTCTGCTGGGAGGGATCATCCCCCTGGGGCTTGCCCTCGAACAGACAGGAACGGCCGGGTGGCTGGCCGGATCGATACTGGAACCGCTTATTGATATGGGACCTCTTGCCGTGCTCGCCGTCCTCTATCTGGTCACGGCGACCCTGACCGAAATCATGTCGAACAACGCCGCCGCGATCCTCCTGGTCCCCGTGGCACTCTCGGCAGCCGAGTTCCTGGGGGTAAACGCGCGCCCCTTCCTGGTCGCGATTACCTTTGCCGCATCGACCAGCTTCGCCACGCCCATCGGGTACCAGACCAACACCATGATCTACGCTCCCGGCGGATACCACTTTTCCGACTACGGACGCATCGGCATTCCCCTCAACATTATCTTCTGGGTGGCAACGGTGGCACTGGCTCCGCTTCTCTGGCCGTTTTGAAAGCGGAACTATTAAAGGACAGGTTCCATGACTCTTCAGATAGCCCTCGTTTTTTGCATCCTTGCCGTGACGGTCTTTCTCATCGTCAGCGACAGGCTGCGGGTCGACGTGGTCGCCATTCTCGTGATGGTCACCCTCCCCTGGCTGGGCCTGGTGAAACCGGAGGAAGCCTTTTCGGGTCTCGCCAGCAATGCCGTGGTCGCCGTGATCGCCGTCATGATTCTCGGCTACGGCATGGACCACTCCGGGGCGATCAACCGTCTCATAGAGCCCCTTCTTATTGCGGCCCGGAACGATGAAAAACGGCTGACCGGCCTCATTACCGTAACGGTGGGGCTGGTATCCGCATTCATGCAGAATATCGGGGTGGCGGCGCTCTTTCTCCCCGCCATGCTCAGGGTCACAAAACGCACGGGGATACCCTCATCGCGCATCATGATGCCCATGGGTTTTGCCGTCATACTGGGCGGCAACCTGACCATGATCGGTTCGACGCCGCTCCTGATACTGAACGACCTGCTGCAGCACGGGGAACAGAAAGCTTTCGGTCTCTTCAGCGTTGCACCGGCGGGAATGGCCCTCCTTGCCACCGGCATTCTCTTCTTCCTCCTCTTCGGCCGGTTTGTCCTCCCCGTGGTCGAGAAGAAGCCCCCGGCGCCCGCCGGGACGCAGCAGCAGCTCATCGAAACATGGCATCTCCCCACCACCATCTATCAGTGCGCCGTTCCCGCCAAGAGTCCCCTGGTGGGAAAGACACGGGAGG
>CAYTUH010000061.1:6626-8494 GCA_964441165.1 uncultured Syntrophaceae bacterium | reverse complement strand
CACCCTACTCTGCATGCTTACATACCCGGGAGGATGCGGAACTCTGGGGGAAGTACCGCCTCAACCTTCTGGCCCTCGCCGAAGGAGAGGACGTGCTCTATGCACCCTGGCGGTACACGCCCTTCGCGGCGGGACAGCGTCTTGCGCTCCTCGGCAGCAAGGATGACCTGTTCCGGTTCGTCAGGGATTACGAACTGATGTACCGGCAGGACACAAGGGTATTCGAACATCTTGAAACGGCAGGGCGTGCCGGGTTCGCCGAGGTGATTGTCCCCGTACGATCACCCGTCAGCGGGAAACGACTCCGTGATATAACGCTCCGCAAGACCTACGGCGTCGAGCCGATCATGCTTCTCACCGGTGAAGAGGAGGAACGGGGGGATTTCTCCGATGAAACACTCCAGCCGGGAAACGCCATTATTGTCCACGGGCGGTGGCAGCAGATACGGGCGATGGCGGACAACATCAACTTTGTGCTCGTCACGCCGATTGAAAGAGAGGAGGAAGCGGAGCGGCGAAAACCGATGACCGCCCTGATCTGCTTTGCCGGTGCCGTCACACTCGCCATTACAGGACTTCCCTTCGCCCTGGGGCTCCTGACAGGCGCCCTGGCCATGATACTGCTGGGAATCGTTCGGATCGACGAAGCCTACCGGGCCATCGACTGGAAGATCGTATTTCTCCTGGCGGGGCTGATCCCCCTTGGTATCGCCATGGAGCGCACCGGCGCATCGCGGTATGTGGCCACGCAAATGATGCATATCCTCGAAGGTGCCTCGCCCGTCACAGTCCTCTTCGCCATCGGACTTCTCACCACCTTCCTCGCCCTGTTCATCTCCAACGTGGCCGCCACGGTGCTCCTGGTCCCTCTTGTCATGGCCATGGCCGATTTGACGGGTATCAGCGCCCGCGGTCTGGGGCTGCTCGTCGCTCTCTGCGCATCCAACTCCTTCATCCTGCCCACGCACCAGGTAAACGCCCTGCTGATGTCGCCGGGGGGATACAGGCCCGCGGATTTCATCCGCGGGGGAAGCGTGATAACGGTCCTCTATCTCATCATATCGGTGGCCTTCATCTACCTGCTCCACCGGTAAAAAAAGAGGAATGGTCTCATGGCATGATCCGTCACACCGGAAAGTGTGACAGTCTCAATTGCCCATGAGGCGGCAGACAGGGCAAAACCCGCTGCATCGATGAACATCCCGGGTGAGTATGTCGAAAGAGGCAAGGTGATCGGTGTCGTCATGGTAAATTGCATACACATGTTTGCCCCGGGCGGAGTCATGATAGAGTGCACCGCGGCTAAAGGCACGATCCGTTGAATGATTGTCATGCGCAAAAAATATCCGCATCATTCAATATAAACCGATTTTGAGGAGTACGTTCTTTATTGAAGCTCTTCACAAAAAAGTTCTATTGATCCCACCCGAAATTTCGCTCAGTATTCCAGTATATCGACGATCTCTCTCGTTTTCTTCATTATCTTTACAGCCTTATCGTCCAGTATGACCGTATCGATATCATCTCTCTGTCGAGGCATCTGTCTCACAATATCGTCGGGTAACCGTTCCGCTTTTTGATAGATATCGTAAGGCAGCACCTCGCCTCTCCGGAGTTTATTCTGCCAGCCGGGAGGCAAATCCCATCCCCGTTCGAGCTTCTTTTGCAGCCCGGGAGGAAGACTTTTTCCCTTGCCTTTCTTTTTCTCCTTTCCATCGGCCTGCCCCAGATATTCTCTTATGATTTCTCTTTCTCGATCTGCGTTTGACAGGTCTTCCCTGTTCTGCTCAACCTTTGCCTTTTCTTTTGTTTCCTTTTTCCCCTTTTGTTTTGCATCAGTTGCAAAGGAAATTCCAAAAGATAGGACT
>CAYTUH010000061.1:0-6580 GCA_964441165.1 uncultured Syntrophaceae bacterium | reverse complement strand
ATACCCTCCTCTCGGCGAATCTTCCGTGGATGGACCTCTGTATACGATACCAGCAGGCTGTCATACATATTCGAGACTACGGATCACTTAATGATATGAAGGCTGAATCCCAAGCCCTCAACGACTGCCTCCATTTCTCTCATACTATCTAATTGACACAGGATTTTTTCTTTCTACACTCTTACCATGAAAAGTAGTATCCTATCAAAAATGATTTGATATTATTATAATTCTGAAAAAGGAGCAAAAGAATGAGACGGAAAGTCGTTCCGGGATGTCCTTTATGGGCCCTGCTCTTTGTGACCTTTATCTCCGGATGCGCCTCTCTCTTCTGGATGGGAGAAAAGCCGCGCGTCGATATCGTGAACATTATCCCCAAGGAGATGCGGCTCATGGAACAGACTTTTCTGATGGAGCTCCGCATCCAGAACCCCACTGAGACGGACTTGAACATCACGGGGATTGCCTTCGAGCTCGAGGTCAACGGGCAGCCCTTTGCCAAGGGTGTTTCCAATCAGAAACTGAAGGTGGAGCGCCTGAGTACCAGGATCGTCGAAGTGGAAGCCTATACGGGGCTCACCAGTATCCTGCGGCAGTTCGCAGGGGCACGAGAAGGAAGCTATTCTTCAGGATTCAAGTACCGGCTGAAAGGGTCCGTTTACTCGGGATCCCCGTCCTTCCGCATACCCTTTGACGAAACGGGAGAATTCAAATAAAGCGGAAAGGAGCACGTCTTTACTCGATTCATTACAATCTCAGAGAATACCGTTCACGTTGATATCATCGGTTACATTCCGGATCGAATGTCTCTAACCTGAAGACGCCTATCAATTGTCTTCATCATGAGTCGCTTCGGAAGGGCATTTTCCCGGAAACTTTCTGAAAGAGCACCCCCGGCAATGCGATGGACACACGTCCTTACATCGCCTCAATAAAAGAACGTCTTCTCATCTATCGACGCAAGCACATCGATCTCGTCTTGACTTCCCATTAACGAAGGAATATACATACATTATAACAATATACGACAGATGGCACATGGAGACAAACCTTTATCCTTCTTGTGGGAATCGGTAGACGGAAGGCCTGCGGTGGGCGAGCGACAGGGGGGTCATACAGAGCGATCGAACAAGACAAATTGCGTTACCCATGCTGACATAGTGCCCATCAATCGAATCAAGTGGACCTGAAAAAGTGCCGGAGTTCGCAAAAGCTGAAAGCAGCGAATCAATCAAAGGCAACGGTAAGTCGTCCTTTCGTAACTTGTAAAGAACAGAAACAGGTAAAAACGAGGTGGGAGGGAAGATCATGATTAAAGACAGGAAAGACATAGTAGCATATCTTATCATGGTAGCACTTTTATTTGTCGGAGGGATTGTTCTCGGATATTACATATGGGGTGTAGAGAGGGGGAAAAAGCCCGACTACAAGAACTATCTCAGTGAAACGGTGAAATACCTCACCACCATTGAGAATGAGAACCGAGCGCTCAGCGAAAAAATCGAAACGCTTTCCGGGAAAATGAAAGAAGATCCAGACAAGCTGAAAGAAGAGATCAAGAGTCTTCAATTGCAGATTGCATCAATTACGAAGGAAAAAAAGGACCTCCAGTCATCCCTCGATAAAACCATGAAAGCCACCGACAGGAACAAAGAACTCACGACAAAAAATCAGGAACTTGCAAAAGAACTGGAAGAACTCAGAAAGGAAAATGTTTCGCTCCAATCCACCCTGAGTAAGAGCAAGGACATTCTGAAAGAAACGGAACGAATACAATCAGAACTCCAGAAATTCATGCAGGAAACGGAAATTCTCAAACAGGAAAACCGGACGCTTATTGAAGAAAACAGGATTTACGAAACAAAAGTTCGGGAAATTGAGAATGAGTTGGTCGGTCTGAGATCTCGATTTGAAGCCGTCCAGCAGCTTGTAGTACCGAAGCCCAGCGACATGCCGTCCGAGGCACCGGCAGAGCCAAAATGAGAAAATTATGGGCTGACCCGCTCACTAATTTATGACCCTGCAGACAACAAATGGGGTCAGTCATTGGCGGGCTGACCCCATTCTTCACTCAAGCCGTCGCGCCTGTGAAACCGGCAGGGCCACATGCCGGTGAGGATCCGGAGCAAATCACCGGTCAGGCGGCCCCGGATGTTACGCCTTGCCGAGCAATTCTTCCACCTTTCTATCGAAGAAAGGATTCTTGCCACTGATGCTCAGCGGCATACCAAAGATGATCCTGACATCCGCCCCCAGCGCACCCATTTCCAGCAATGCCTGGCCTACGGTGTACATGATTCGGTTGTCGACCCGGTTGTCCATGGCCACGCTGGCGGCGGAACCCACGGCGATCCCCAGATCGCCGGTGTTGAAGACACAGGGATGTTCCGGATGCCTGTTCTTTTCGGCACAGTCGGTAAAACCGCACATCCCGCAGGGGGCCAATCCCAAAGCTTCTATCCGGGTTCCCAGGACGAGCATCACCTCTGCCGAAAGAATGTTCACGGCATCCCGCAGAAAGAAGTCAGGCAATCCGCCCCGCCGTGCCATCTCCTTCATTTTCTCCGAAACTTCCTTGATGCCGTCCTTCTTCAGCAGGGCGACCACGACATTATCGACTCCCCTGGCCTTGGGCGCGGTTCTCGCCGCCGTCATCATTTGTCGCGCAACCTCGAGGACGGCCTCTTCTCGAAGGTCTTCTTCATGGAATATTTTCATCTGTTCCTCCCTGATGCATGATGCATGGTTTTTCAAAAGCACGACTATCCCCCTCAAGTCGCGGTCGACAGAGGAGGCCTTCAACCCTCGAAGGGCTTGTCATACCGTCTTCGCATCTACTATTGATTCCATGTATTCCTTGAGAGTTACCGCATTGTTCAGGTGTTCTTCTTTTGAGCTGTAGAGAAAGGTGACGCGGCCCGCCTGAACTTCCCCCAGAACATCCTCGACTTTCAGCGGGTTGGTCTCCAGTTCCGCGACATACCGGTTTTTGAACTCGGTCCACTTGTCGGGGTCATGTCCATACCAGCGCCGCAGCTCTGTGGAAGGAGCGATCTCCCGTACCCAGAGATCCACCTTCGCCTTCTCCTTCGAAAGTCCGCGGGGCCACAATCGATCCACCAGAATGCGACGTCCGTCCGTCTCTTCCGGCTCATCGTAGACCCTCTTGATCCGTATTGTGATTTCATTACTCTTCATCGGTCACCCGCATGAAAGTGATTGTATTGTTCTTGACAAAAAACCCATGAAGTAATCATTTCGGGGTGTTATCTCTCTAACCTGATTTTCACACCCTGAAAGGTGAATTATCCGGTGCTTATTGTTCCTTTGTACTGCCAACATTCAAGCTCACTGGCGGGGATGAAGCGCCGGCAAAATCCCTGTCCGGTAGAGCGAATCGTCAGCACCTCATTATTTAATTCATCGGGATGACCTCGGTTGCAGCACAGTCTCTCTTGAACATCGCCTCCCGGTTGAACCAGACAACCAGAACGGCGACTGTTACGAACGCATACATATCGTAAGGTTGCGCGTCGGGCCAGATGGGATTGTTGAGCTGAAAATGGAATAATGCAGGGAGCAGAATGCTGCCGTGCGACTTGTTGAATAACGCCGTGACGATCACGCTTACTGCAACAGACCCGGCAAAAAAGGGGGTGAATGACCAGGCACTTTGTGGAGTCCCGCTCAAGAGGAATGCAGGCAAGTGCCAGAAGCCCCAAATTACACCAAGGATCAGCCCGGCCCAGAGGGGCACCACCTTTCGTTGCAGCAGAGGCAGCGCCACACCTCTCCAACCGAATTCCTCGATCGGACCTTTTATCGCAGTTAATATCAGGGCCAGAATAAGTGCCTGGAATGAGGGAAAGGGGAATGGTCCCTCGAAAAGGTTTCCCTTCAACGCAGCACTGCCGAAATATAACAACGGAATGCCAAGAAACAAAAAGGCATACCAGGCAAGAGAGCTGCGCCAGAGCAACAGCCTGGCAAGGTACCGTCGCAAGCCTCCCGCACCACCGTAGTACGTGACGATTATGACACCGGCGATCGCAGGTGCGTAAACGGCTAAGAAAAAGAGCGGATGTTGACCGGTCAATTTGCCGAATATTGAATTCATCTGACCCGGAAGAAAGATGAAGAGAGCCAGGATTCCCCAGGCCATGCCGAAAGCAATAAGCAGAAACGGCATAAGAGATATGAATGGGATCTGATGTCTGTCAGTGCTTGATGAATTCATAATGCCGGCAGGTTCCCTTTTAACGTAATCCACCCATTGGGATTCTTATCAAAGCCAACGGTCCTCCGCTAACGAAAAAATCAGCCGGATTGCAGCGATCGGCTGGATTGACCTTGTGAGACCGAACCTTCAATGAGCGACGGTGACAACAAATGAATAACCAGATGCTTGACTAAAGTCATTTTTGTGGCCCGGCGCCAATTTTAAATTTTCCTCTGAAATACCTTTTTCTTATTTCGGCTGCTTCAGAGGCCCACTTTTCTATTCCTTTGTTTTTAATAGCTGTTAAGTTATAGACCTTTAAATTATGAGGATATCTTTCTGCTCCTTCTGCTAACGGCTGTAATTTTGAACAGGGAAAATCGTCGCACTCAAAGCAGAAGTCCAAATTTTTCAATTTTACACATTCCAGAGTTTCGCATTTGCCGGCGATCATTGTGCATCCTGATATTCGACACCCTTTACAAAGCAATTTCTCTTTTGTTAGTCCCTGGGAAACAATCGCTTTTTTCCTATCTTCGGATATCGTTTCAAAAAAAGAATCAATATTCTTGTAATACAATTCGCAATTAAAGCAATCAATTCCACAAACCGCAGTGCTTAATTTAAGGTCGTCCATTTCATTCTCCTTGGTAGATTATTTTAGCTCGTGTTGCGTTAGTTTAACGGTCTGCTCAGGGGCGGCGTGTTTTTACGCCGTCCCTTACAGCAGAAAGGTTAGGCACTTCTTGTCCGGTCTTTTATTCATACATAAGTATTCTTTCCACAATGCAGCGTTTCCTCGTTATCCATGTTTGATGGACTTGCAAGAAGTCATCACACGTGTCACTCCCGCGAAAGCGGGAGTCCATAACTGCCTTATAATACCGGATGCCCTGTCAAGCACGGAATGACAAAACAGAGCATAATCGACTTTCTGCGAGTGCATCAACGTCACTCCTCAGGCGGCGCCCTTGGGCGATCGCCTGCAGAAGTTGGTGCGACCCGGTGAAGATCGACCTTCACGGGTGACTTGGTCTGGAGGACTGCATCTTGCCGAAATCTTAGCGCATATGCCTGCGCGATAGATTCCAATTTCTTTTCCGTGTCCCCTGTTTCTGGAGCAACGAGCATCAAGATCACGGACGGCTCAATGTATGTTGTCGCGTCACCTCGCCAGTAGCCATTGGCTTGGCACACCGTAAACCCGTCAGGAAACCGACTGATGATTTCCTCATCTATAAATTGTTTCCATTGTAGATCAGAGATCTGTGTTCGCCCCGAGTCTGCGCTGAGCCCGAAATACATTTCGTAGCGAGACCATGTCGGCTGAGTCGCGCAACCGGCGGCGAAAGAGACCAATAATAGCATTGTCCATATCTGTGTGAACTGTTTCATATTCCCTTGTCGAACCTTGTTTATCTTGTTCCCCGTGAAAAACACAAAAGTTGCAAACGTGCAGAATAACACCCCTCGATGATGTTAAGAATACACCTATAAGTGTCTATTCTACAAACAGATATGAAGAAAGCAGCTCTTTATCCAGGGGTTGTTATACAGCCCCCTTTACCCTCATGGAACAAAGCATATCGGTCGGTCTTTCAAAACATGACAAAGGCATGTCAAAAAACGAATGATGCCTAACAACACCTTTTTCTATTTATCTGTCTTTAATATGAATTATCTCTTACCTGAAAAGCATGAATGAAAAAACACTTTTGGGAACCTTTGTCAATGGTAAAAACGAGGCACAGAGATCCGGAGGCACTAAGGCACAAAGTAAAAACAGGTTCCAGAGCGGTATGGTGCCGGGTCCCAGGGTAGTTCGCCGATTCATCGGCAGTTTTAAAGAAAATTAAAAGCTGTATTCCGGAATGACAGAACTGATGGATTCTTTCGCTGAAAGCTGACTTCTCGCATCCTGAACAAAGGTATAGCAATGCTACTGCAGCACCCCTTTTGTCACAAGTGTCATATTCTTCATGCTGTCGCCTCCCTTTTTTCTGTGTTCTTACGGCTCATTATGATAATGAATGGCCATTACTGAGGAAGGACAGGACATGGATATCAGCCCCCTTTCAAAGAATCGGGAAAAGTGGCTTCGAAAGCTGCACCAAAAGAAATACCGCGATGCTGAAGGGGTGTTTATCGCCGAGGGGTTCAACGCATTCAACGCGGCCGTGGATAGTTCGCTCTATTCCCTTCAGGAGGTAATCGTTGAAGGAGCCCATGTGGACTCTGTGCGGGAGAGGGTTCCCGGAGATCTCCCCCTCTACGAATGCTCTGAAACGGCGATGCGAAGCATTTCAACGGAGGAGACTCCACAGGGGATCGTCATGCTCTGCGAGCGCCCTTCATTCCCCT
>CAYTUH010000060.1:2962-10207 GCA_964441165.1 uncultured Syntrophaceae bacterium | reverse complement strand
TTCGGCGAGGGCATTTCGAGTCATGGCGATGTGCTCGATCTTGCCGTCAATAATGAAATCGTTGAGAAATCAGGTGCCTGGTACTCTTACAACGGTGAACGGCTCGGCCAGGGAAGGGAGAATACGAAGATCCTGCTCAGGGAAAACGAAGACTTGTTTCTTCAAATCGAACATGCGGTGCGGGAGAAGTTCAATCTCCTGAGGAATAAACCTGCTGCCGCGGAATAATGGGTGACGACGACCGGTCATACGAAAAAGCCCTGCAGAGGGCCCTTCGACTCCTCCTCTACCGGGGACGGAGCATACAGGAATTGCGGACGCGGCTGAAAGAGAAGGGCTTTCGGGAAGACATTATCGGGCAGGTTGTCGCACGGCTTTGCGAACTCCAGTATCTTGACGATGGCCTCTTCGCCCGCGAGTGGGCGCGAAGCTGCGCTGTGAATAAACTTTGGGGAAACGTGAAGATCGCCGTCAGCCTCAGGGAAAAGGGCGTTTCGAAGGAACTCATCGACGAGGCGCTTGCGCAGGCCCGCGAGGAATTGACCGAGCATGCGGCGATTGAACGATTGGTGAAAAAACGGTTTCGAACAGGGATTGCACCGGGCGGCATCCCGGTAAAAGAAAAGATGCGACTGGCGAGAAACCTGGCAGGCAGAGGATTCCCGCAGTCGCTTATATTCGATATATTACGTGGTTTACAGGAGGAAAGCTTTGTTGACAGCCAGTGAAATACGAGAAAAATTTCTTACATACTTCGAAGAGAAACACCACACCATCGTTTCCAGTTCCTCACTTGTGCCGAAGGAGGACCCTTCGCTTCTCTTTACCAACGCGGGAATGGTTCAGTTCAAGAACTTCTTCCTGGGGCAGGAAGAACGGGGATACAGGCGCGCCACCACCTCACAGAAGTGCGTGAGGGCGGGCGGAAAGCATAATGATCTGGAAAATGTAGGATTTACCGCCCGTCACCATACCTTTTTTGAAATGCTGGGCAATTTTTCCTTCGGTGACTATTTCAAAGAGGGCGCCGCCGAATTCGGCTGGGAATTCCTGACGGAAGTGATGGGCCTCCCCAAAGAAAAGCTGCTCGTTACCATCTACCAGGACGACGATGAGGCCTTCGAGGTATGGAACCGGAAAGTCGGTGTGCCCGCCGAGAGGATATTCCGGCTGGGCGAGAAGGACAACTTCTGGATGATGGGAGAGACCGGCCCCTGCGGTCCCTGCTCGGAAATCATCTATGATCAGGGAGAAGGCGTCGGCTGCGGACGACCGGAGTGCGATATCCATTGCGACTGCGACCGTCATCTCGAACTCTGGAACCTCGTCTTCATGCAGTACGAGCGTGATGACGCGGGCAACCTGTCGCCGCTGCCGAAAAAGAACATCGACACGGGCATGGGCCTTGAACGTCTGGCGGCGGTCATGCAGGGCGTGCAGAGCAACTACGATTCGGATCTCTTCAAGGAAATTATCGAGCACATCGAGAAGGTGTCGGGAAAGACCTATCACGACAACAAGGATGACGACACCTCGATCTGTGTGGTCGCCGACCACTGCCGCGCCGTGACCTTCCTCATCAGCGACGGCATCCTGCCGAGCAATGACGGCAGGGGGTACGTCCTGCGGAGAATCCTCCGTCGTGCGGCCCGTCACGGAAAACTGCTGGGCCTCGACAAGCCCTTTCTTCACGACCTGGTGCCGGTGGTGATCGCGAAAATGAAGGACTACTATCCCGAACTCCTGGACAAGGAATCCTACGTCAGGAAAGTGGTGGTCAACGAGGAACAGCGTTTCATGGAGACCCTCGATGCGGGGCTGAAGATTCTCAACGACCAGGTGGCGGTGCTCAGGAAAAAGGGTGAGTCGGTCATTCCCGGAAGCGTCGTGTTCAAACTCTACGACACCTATGGATTTCCCACGGATCTGACGGAAGAAGCCGCCCGTGACCAGGAGATGTCCCTGGACATGGAAGGATTCGAGGCGGCCATGGAGGCGCAGCGGGAAAAGGCCCGGGAATCCTGGAAGGGCAGCGGCGAAGAAGAAGTGGCCGATGTCTACCGTGCCCTTGCGATGAAAGGCCTTTCCACTGAATTCGTCGGCTATGAAGGGACCATCGAGGCGACGTCCACCGTAACGGCCATCCTGAAGGATGATCGGGAGGTGGATTCTCTTGTCGAAGGGGAACGGGGCGAAATCTTCGTGGCGCAGACGCCCTTCTACGGTGAAATAGGCGGCCAGGTAGGCGACGTGGGCCTCATCGAGGGACCCTCTTCGACCTTCGAGGTCTGGGATACCCAGAAACCGCTGGACGATCTCTTCACGCACATTGGGAAACTGAAAAAGGGCGAACTGAAAGTCGGTGACAGAGTGGTGCTCAAAACGGAAGAGGAGACGCGCAGGGCCATCGAGGCGAATCATTCCGGCACTCACATTCTTCAGGCGGCACTCAAGATGGTGCTGGGCGACCATATCAAGCAGTCGGGGTCCCTGGTCAACGCGGAGCGACTCAGGTTCGACTTCACCCATTTTGCCCGGATCGAGGACGACGAGCTTGAGCGGGTGGAACAGTTCAGCAATGCCTTCATACGGAACAACATTCCCGTCGACACTACGGTCCTGGCCCGGGAAGAGGCCATGAAAACGGGTGCCACGGCTGTCTTTGATGAAAAATACGGCGAGAGCGTCAGGGTGGTGAAGATGGGGGACTTCAGCATGGAGCTCTGCGGCGGCACCCACGTGACCAGGACCGGGAATATCGGGTTTCTCAAAATCGTCGGTGAATCGTCGGTGGCGGCGGGTGTGCGGAGGATAGAAGCGCTCACGGGTGGCGAGGCCGTCCGGTATGCCGAAAAAATGGAAAAGGAGCTTAAAAAAACAGCCCTTTCGGTGCGGTCCAATCCCCTGGATCTGTCCGACCGGGTCGATAAACTTCTCCTTCACCAGCGGGAGATGGAGAAGGAAATTGAAGCCCTCAAGGGGAAACTGGCTGCCCGTGACTCTGCCGACCTCATCGACCGGACAAAAGAGATTGACGGGACCACGATGCTTGCCACTGTGGTCGACGTTCCCGACGTGAAGGCCCTGCGGGATTTCGGTGACAAGGTGCGCGACAAGATCCGTTCGGGTGTCATTCTCCTGGGAAGCGCCGTCGGCGGAAAGTGCATGCTCCTCTGCATGGTGACGAAGGACCTGACCGGGCGTTACCACGCGGGGAATATCGTCAAGGAAATCGCCCCCATCGTGGGAGGAAGCGGCGGGGGGCGCCCCGACATGGCACAGGCAGGCGGTACAAAGCCGGAAAAACTGAACGAAGCCATCGGCAGGCTCGAGGCAATTCTCTCGAAAAAGGGGTAGGTGCGCCGTTCCTTCACGGGTCATGCTGAGGGGAATCGACAGGTGCGGCTGATTCGCTTTCAGCCGACGGTCCCGATATTCAGGGCGTACTGGAGAAAGAGGTAGAGACAGTAGATGCCGAGAAGCCATGCGCCCTGCCAGCGCTTGAACCAGCCGTCGCGATTCATCAGGATGAAAAACCGGAAGGAATAGAGGATAATCAGCATCGCCGGGAAGTGAAAGGTATAGAAGTTTGACGGGATGGCGAGAGGTGCCGTGACCGCCGCCGCACCGATGACGAAAAGACAGTTCAAGACATCGGCGCCGACGATGTTTCCCACGGTGATCTCCGGGTGCCCTTTCCGGATTGCCGTAATCGCCGTCATGAGTTCCGGAAGCGATGTGCCCAGGGCGACCATGGTTGCCGCGATAATGTCATCAGGTACGCCCAGCCGGTGGGCGATCTCGGCGGCGGCGGGTACGAGAATCCGGGCGCCCGCCACGACGAGCACCAGGCCGAACACCACCAGCGTCCAGCATTTCCCGAGACCCATGGCCGTGACGTCTTCCGTCATGAGTGCCGTGGCAAGGACCCTGTCCCGGTTCGACCACCGGTAGGCCAGATAGAGATACCCCACCAGAAGAATCAGGAAGAGCACACCCACCCAGCGGTTGAGGAAAGGTGTTCCTGCCGTGGTGACGAGGGCACCGCCGGCAATGGCGACAAGAAGCGTGGCGGCGCCTATCTGGACCAGGCCCGTGCGGTTCAGGATGAATCGACTTACGGGGACGGCGGCTACGAGGCAGGTGACGCCGAAGATCAGGCCCGTATCGGCGATGATGGAACCGACACCGTTACCCAGTGCGAGCCCGGGATTTCCCATCCACGCCGCCATGACCGAGACGAAGGCCTCCGGCATCGTGGTGCCCAGTGAAATAATGGTGGCGCCGATGACGATTTGCGAGAGTCCCGTTCTTCGAGCCAGGCTGACCGCCCCTTCGATCATCCAGTCGGCCCCTTTGGAGAGCAGCACGAGACAGACGACAATAATGGCAATCAGCCCCAGCGAGGGGAGGTGCGCCACAAGGTCGTTGAGCGCTGCATCGTTCACCAGAAAATACAACAGTTCCATGGTTGTCCCCTATGCCGGAGTGCCGCACGATCCTTCCTGCCGGCCTCCGGTGACGGAAAGACGTTTCCCCCTTAGTCCCTTTCGGCGGTCCCGATGAAACATCCGCCGCCGCCGCCGCCTTCGGGAGCGCTTTCCGCTTCAAACAGGGCTTCGATTGCGTGATCAGCCGTTACCCCGTAAAATGTATAGGATACTTGCATACCGATGGGGGTTCCGTCTACAAAAATATCAGTGATACGATACCCCTCGCCGGGTGTGACGGTGAAGCTCTGATCAGCGCCTTCCACGAGGACGAGCGTTCCCGAAGGCGTGATGCTGCCCCCTGTCCCTGCCGATGCCGTGATCCTATACGTCAGGACGGGTGTTTTACGAAAGATGGTACTGATATTGTGGTCTTCCCGCACGTCGGTGAATGTGTGGGTCGACTGGCTGCCGACGGATGTGCCGTCCACCTCGACATCGTCGATGAGGTAACCTGAATCGGGTGAAATGAAAAAGGACCGGCTTCCTCCCTCGGCAACCGTTACCGGTCCCGACGGAAAGATGGTTCCTCCGGGACCGGCCGTTGCGGTAATGGTGTGACATGCTGCAAAGGATGCATCGATGCTATGATCATAGGTGACATTGGTGAAGGTGTAGGTCGAGGGGGTTCCTGCCGGTTTACCGTCCACAACGACCGATGCAATGCAGTACCCCTCATCGGGTAGTATCTGAAAGGTCTGTGCACGTCCGTGGCCCACGATGACTGAACCCGCCGGTGCGATGGAACCGTTGTCGCCCGCCGCGGCCGTTACTGTATGAATATCGGCGGTGCCGTATATCTTGAGCGTCCAGGATTGGAAGGTCCCCTCATCCTCCGCCGCCAGGTCCCTTACTGTCAGGGTCCAGTCGCCCCGTGCCACTTCACCGAAGTGGCGCAGGCTGCCGAATTTCCAGTTCTCGTATCCGTAGCCGTAAAAGGAGGGAACCACGTGCTGTTCCGCCAGGATGCTCTCCGTGCCGCCGGGTGATGTCAGGACGATTTCGAGGTCCGCCCAGTAGGGGTGATCGCCGGCCGAGAAGAGGACTTCCACGAATTCCACGACGAGGTCGTCCTGAATCGTGATCCGGTCTTCCACGCCTCCACCGCTGTTGTCGGGAATCGGAAAATTCGGCACCGATATCTCCTCAGTCGTGAATTCCTCGCCGAAAGGGGGCCAGGAGAGGGCGGCATCGACGGCCGCCCCGGCATTGACGCGGCCGAAACCGTACTTGTGATTGACGTCATATCCTGCACTGTTCGTGGTCCAGTCGTCGTCGAGGGGATCGTTCTTTTCGGCGGTGGTCATGAGGATGTGCTGCACATCCCGCCAGGTGAGAGCGGGATTGGCTTCGAGCATGAGGGCGATCACGCCCGCCACGAGCGGCGCCGCCGCCGAGGTTCCGCCGAAGGTCATGGTGTAGTCCCGGTCGGTATAATCGGAAGGATCCCGGAAAAAAGTTCGATTATAGCCGTCAGAGCCGCTGCGGTCCGTCGTGGTGATATCGGCGGCGCCGCCGCTCGACGGTGCATTGACGAGGATGTTGGCCCCGTTCTCGGAGTAATCGGCCTGGGTGCCGTCGTCAGTCGATGCCGCCACGGCGATGGTATAGCGGGAATTGGTGTAGCCGTCATAGTTCGAATTATCGTCATCTTCCCTGCCGTTGCCGTTTGCCCAGACATAGATGTTCCCCAGGCCGTTCCTCCCCGCTGTCACTCCTTCGATGATTGCCTCTTCCGTGGCGGGAAGCATTGCTTCGGGAAGGCTGACGGGATCAGCCGGTCCCCAGCTGTTGCAGTAGATGTCGATCAGGTGGGGCGCATGAGAGAGGGCCGCCGCTTCATTCTCATCTTCAAGCATTCCGTAGTCGTTCATGATGCGCAGCCCCACCAGCCCGGCCCCGGGCGCTGCTCCGGTGATTCCGATGCCGTTGAACCCGCGACCAGCCGCCGCACCCGCGCAGGAGGTGCCATGATCGCCCGCCGTGGGATTGCCGTCATCGGAGACAAAATCGTAACTCCCGGCGGGCAGGACATTCGCCGCCAAATCCTCGTGGCCGACCTCCAGGCCGTCATCGACAATGGCGATTACTTCATCCGGGGTGCCCCGGCAGTCGTCCCAGGCCGAAAGGATATTGACATCATTCCCGGCAACGCCGCCCAGCACTCCCCTATTATCGAGGTGCCACTGATCCTCGAACAGGGGATCGTTGGGGTCGGCCTTGAGCGCCCGGGTACGATAAAAACCTGGATAGGCATAGCGCACCCTGCCATCAAGATAGAGGCTGTTTGACAGATCAATGGTGTCGGAAGAATCGGGAGCCCTGTAGATACGGATTCCCCTATTGAAGGAATAGGTGCCGGTCTGCGCTAACCCGTAGCGTGTCTCCAAGGCGGTGATTTCTTCCGGTGCGATGTCATCGGCGAACCGCACGATGAGTTTTCCCGTAGGAACCCGCATGGACGAAGGGGTCCTGTCGGGGCTTACATAGAAGACAGGACGTGCCTCACGGACGGTGGGTATGTTCCTGAGCGTCCTGACTCGTTTCAAGAGATCTTCCCGGGTCAGGGGAAGGGAATTCTTCAGACGGATGAGAAGATCGGTCCGCTCGGCGATGCGGGACAGGGGGTGAAAGGTCTGGATGAGTGCATTGTCATCGATGAGAACCTCAGCCTTTTTGTCCGGAAAGACCGCCACTTCGTCGAGGGCCATGACGGCATACCGCAGGCGGGGTCCTTCATGCCAGGACACCCCAC
>CAYTUH010000060.1:0-2952 GCA_964441165.1 uncultured Syntrophaceae bacterium | reverse complement strand
GGAATCGCCGGCCGCGTACGGGTGCCTTTCCGCCCGACCGATGGGGGAAAGGACGAGTAAGGCAAGAAGAAAGGAAAACAGGCAGATAAGGATCTTTTTCATGACAGTGCCGGGTCCGATCATCCACTTTTGGGTGATATATTGATACCGGAACGGACTCCTGTCAAGGTGAAAGGAGTGGCGGTGCAGGTCCGTCACCGGTGGTGCTTCATGAGGGGTGTCTCAATAATTGGTGATCGCGCGAAGCCATCCCGTGATGGGGTCGATGATCTCGGGTACGTTGTTTGTCGTAACGAGGTGCTCCGCCCCTTTCAGGAGAAAATAATTCTTCCGGCAGGTCAGCCGGTCATAGATGCCTTCCACGTACTCACGGGGAAAGATATTATCTCCGTCGGAATGGATGAGCATGACGGGAACCGTTATCTCTTCGACGGGCTGCGGCAGGTCGGTTTTCAGGAGCGATTGCAGGGCCCGCACGGTGATCCACCTCACACAGAGAGGATCGCCTTCCATGTAGGTTTTTACGTCGATGTTTCCCTTCAGCTTCTCCTTCGACAGGTCGAGATAGAGCGTCAGGGGAACGGCAAAATTCTTGTAGATCGGCATTACTCTTTCCAGGATGGAGACCGCGTAATCCGGAAGTTTCAATGAAGACAGCACCAGGTTGTCTTTTCCGTCCATGACCGCCATGTTGTGGCATATGGCGGTGACAAGGGTTTCGTCACGTGCCGCGGCGTAGAAGGCGACGATGCCACCCTGGCTGCTTCCCGCGATGGAGACGTTCCATCCGAACCGTTCCCTGGCATAGGCGACGACGGCAAGGGCGTCGTCTACCAGTTCATTAAGGCTGTAGTCTCCCCGGGGGCCGCTGCTCCGTCCATGGCCACGGGGGTCGAAGCCGATTACATTGAATCCCCTGTTGCGAAGAGATTCCATGAATTCCTTATAGAACTGGGCGTATACACCTGTTCCCGGAACAAAGACCACCGTGGGGTAGCCTTTTCCGTATTCAAGGATGTCCATGTGGATGCGAAAGCCCTTCGTGTTGAGGTCGCGCTGCTCGATCCCCAGCCCGTGAACATTTGTGTCGAATTTTTTGAAGGGTTGGCGGTGGAATGCCTCGATCATCGATTCCTTGGGAGGGGGCTGATCGATGTAGGTCGTACTGGTAAAATACCAGATAAGATGCAGGATGCCAAGGGTGATGACAAGAAATAAAAGCAGCGTTCTCAATCTCATAGACGTTCCCTTATGAGAAAAACATTCGTTATGACTGCAAGTGAGCCTGGTGAAAGACTCCGGTCTCGGTACACCGTTACGAATAAAGTCGGTGAACACTCACCTTTCCGTGTCCCGGTATTTGTAAGGAAAAGAACGGTTCCTGTCAAGTCAATAGTAGGGCTGTGTACGGGGCCGGTTTCGAGTTGAAACATTCACGGTGTCTCGCTGCAGGGGAAAGGGGGGCAGCGATCAGAAATAAGAACATTAAAGCTTTCGGTCTTCAGCCATCAGCATTCAGTGAAAGAAAAAAACCAAAACAGAGATTGCCGCGCCCACTGTAGCGGGTTCACAATGACAATCAGTATATGAATGCCACCCATTCCGCGGAACTCGAAAGGCGAGACTCGATACTTTTTCCTCATGAACTGTCTTTGATTCTTCTCCTCCTGTTACGTAACGAAGTATCGCCTGCTTCCTGAGCTCTTCTTCCATTGGTGATCTCCTTTTTCTTTTGCTGAAAATCAGCATACATGAAAAAGAGCACTCAGAGTCAACGATGTTGTGGCATTTACCACTTCAATCCTTAGTCCAGATATGTAGCTGCCTGATTCATCAGGCCTATGCGCTGATAAGCGCAAGGTGCGGTTCGACGTCAAACAAAAGCGCCGATAAATCGGCAAGCTACAAAAGAACGGGCATCAGTCAGTAAAAACTGAAAACCGGAAGCGTTTGTCTTTTTTTAATTTCAGACCAGGAGCATAAGAGCATATCAGCACGAGAGCCCTTACTCCGTCAATCCGTAATCCTTTAATCAGGCAAAGGATTATGCCTATCCGCCGTTATTCTGTAATCTGATGGCATGAGTCATGCTGCCGCGGTTTTTTCCTGTCTGGGCCTTTGGTTTCTTGGTTAAAAAAATGTACTCTCTGTTCAGAAAAATAATTGCATTGGTTTTTTATCAATGGTAAAAACTGCACTACATTTTGACAGGGCTGACGGTTCCTTCCTTTTCATCCCCCCATTTTGAAAAGCAAACCAGGCCGTCAGCCCTCAGAATCCACACGGGTAAACTTGATTGCGAGTTTACCCGTTTTTGTTTGAGCATCCTGTCTCTGATATCCTGTCGACGGTGAATCATGATCGGATGGATACTGAGAACATGCCGCCTCGGTTCACCTTCGCCACTTCAGAAGTATCACCTCCGCTTCGGTGATGATGCCGTCAATGACTTCCTTGACGCTTTTCAACTCGTGAATCATACCCCCGATCTGGCCGCAGTACACGGAACCTTCCTCGATATTACCCTCGAGGCTGGCCATGGCGGAGCGGCCTTCACCGATGAGGTCAAAGATCTCCTCCTGCGAGGCCTGCCGTTTTTCCGCATCGAGAATCATCTCCGTCAGTCTGTTCTTGATGCCCCGCGTGGGGCCCACGGTGGTCCTGCCCGTAATCGTCGTCCCGTCCGATTCCACCTTCAGTATGGCCTCCTTGAAGCGCGGGTGAGCTGCCGATTCATGGGTGGCGACGAAACGCGTTCCCATTTGTACCCCCTGAGCCCCCAGTGCAAGAGCAGCCAGGAACCCCCGGCCGTCGGCTATGCCGCCGGCGGCGACGACCGGCACATTCACCCGGTCGACGACCTGTGGGACCAAAGCCATGGTGGTGATTTCGTCGAAGCCGTCATGCCCGCCGGCCTCGATGCCCTCGGCAACGATGATATCCACCCCGACG
>CAYTUH010000059.1:0-10213 GCA_964441165.1 uncultured Syntrophaceae bacterium | reverse complement strand
GAAGGGGATCCTCCTTGTCGATATTGCAGCAGTAGGTTGCGCCGAACTCGCGGGCCAGTGCCATCCGCGATTCATCAACGGAGGTGCCCGTGACGATAATATGCGCCGCACCCGATTCACGAGCCGCCACGACGCCGGCCAGTCCCTGCTGTCCCGGACCTTCAATCACGACGGTATCTCCGATCGAGACACCACCGATGATACGAAGCCACCGGATGGCATTCCCTAAAACGGCCGAAATCAATACGGCCGACTCCGGCGGTACATCTCTGCTGATCCTGTGAACAACCGCATTGGGAGAGACATAGAGATATTCGCTGTAGGCGCCCCAGAGATGCTTGGGGTCGTTACAGGAAATCATCGACCCGTAGCAGAACTGCGATTCACACTGGACATATTTTCCCATGCGGCAGTTGTTACAGTATCCGCATCCGAAGGCATATTCCACGATCACGCGGTCACCCTTCCGGACACCGTGGCGGGTGGCGGCCATGTCTCCGATCTCCGCAATCTCCCCGACCATCTCGTGTCCCATGATAATAGGGAAGGGCCGCGGCTTTCTGCTCTTTTTACCGTGATACATTCCTACATCGGCACCGCACACACCCACCATTTCCACTTTCAGCAGCGCATCCTCGGGGCCGATTTCCGGGACGTCAAACACCCTAAGAGACATTTCCCCCGGAGCTTCCAATACCATCGCTTTACTTTTCATAGCCATCACGCCTTTCCCAGAATATATAGTGACCTGTTTTTATGATTTCAAACGGTCAACACAACCCTCGGTGAGATCCGCTCTTTCTTTTTGAAGTTCCTTCTTCTGTATCCGGCCTATCGAACTGCGCGGAAAGTCCTGTCTGAACTCAAGATACCGCGGCACCTTGAAATCCGCCAGATTGTCGCCGCACCAGGTAAAGATCTCTTTCGGAGAGGCGTCTTCGCCTTCCTTCAGAAGCACATAGGCCTTGATTTCCTCTTCGCCGGTGCCGAGACCCGACGCCACACCGATCACGGCGGATTCGCCGACTTTGGGATGTTTATTGATAACGGCCTCGATCTCTGAGGGCGACACAAGTTCCCCCCTTCGCCGTATGACGTCTTTCGCCCTGCCCACAAAGAAGAAATACCCCTCTTCATCCATGTAGGCCTTATCCCCTGTGTGGAACCATCCGTCTTTCATGACTTCCGCCGTTTTCTCCGGTTCCTTGTAGTAACCAAGCATCAGAGCGGGATTCCGGATGATGATTTCCCCCACCTCTCCCGGCCTGGTGTCCCGGCCCTCTTCATCGACGATCCGGTATTCGTTCTTGAGAGAAGGATCGGGATGCTCGAAGGGGATCCCCAGGCTGCCGATCTTTCGCGGCTTCGTTCCCTCCCGCGGTGCCATAAGGCCCATGGGGGATTCCGTAAGGCTGTACATGGCCTGGTTCTTCACTTGAAACCGTTCCTCAAATTTCCGGTATATATCAGGCGGCCAGTTCCCTGCGACAACGGTCCTTACGGGGTTGTTCCCATCGTTATCCATCATCGGACGGCTCCAGACCCACGGCGTCAGGACCTGCACCAGGACCAATACGGTGGCACCGTATTGCCTCGTCTGTTCAATCACCTTCGACTTGCTGAATTTCGGTATCAATATCAGGCTTGCACCTGCCGTCAGGCTGCTCATGGTGGAATAGGCCTGCGCGTTGATATGGAAGAGTGGATTGGAGGTCATGACACGGTCGTCAGCGCGTATTCCCACGGTGTATACATAGGACTCGGCGGTAAGGCGCCATGACTTGTGAGAAAACATGACGCCTTTGGGACGTCCCGTCGTTCCCGACGTATATATCATTCCGGCGGGATCGTCATCAGCGATATCGACGGCCGGGGGTGCCTCCGGCGACGCATCGGCCACGAACTCCTCGTAGGTGACTTTTCCGTGCATATCATCACCATCTCCGATGACCACCACATGGGCCAGTTTGGGAAGGCTTGCACGAATGCTCTCAAGAATATGGATGTAATTCGCATGTATCATAATACCCCTGGCTTCGGAGTGTGCAAGGATATACTGAACTTCATCCTCTTTGAGACTCACGTTGATGGGTACCTCCATGGCCCCGATCTTGTTCAATGCGAACCACGTATAGAGGTATTCCGGACGATTGGGGAGATATATTGCAAAACGATCGCCTTTCTCGATCCCGCAGTCCAGCATTCTATTGGCAAGCCTGTTGATTTTGCCATCGAATGCTGCATACGTCACTTCCTGATCTTCATAATACAGATAAACCTTGGCAGGATTCGCGGCCACACGTTCTTCTATCAGTTCACGAATATTCATTCCCGACTCCTTCCTGTGATTCTTGATTCTTAATTCTATGGCACATGAGGTATTTTCTTATGCAACGAACAGGGCCTGTAAGACTCGGCCTGAGTGAGCTCACCCATGTACTTCCTTATCTCCATGCCGCATGAAGAGCATGCAGAAAAACTATCAGTAAACATTTCAGAAGAATGGTGACGATAACTAAATCAAAATGACAAGCACTATTTGAGGCGTCTGCCATAAGAGCAGGGCGGGCTCATGACACATTCTGACCAGCAGGTGTATTCACTATATACTTTATATGCTTACCACAAAATAGTCATAGCGATCTTTCTGAACAAACGACGCCGTACATACAGGGCCTGAGAATTCTATTTTTCATCCGGCAATCCCGATCCGTAAAACATTTTCCCTTGACAGGGATTCTGGAATATGTTTTTATCAGTAAACTTTTTTAATACGTGTTTACATATAAGAACAGGTGCAGGTAAACCTTATGAATCAGTTGTCCTATCCATTTCGTAAAAAGGGAGGAGAACGTTATGGACCGTGAACAGGAAATCGGGAAGAGGATCAGAGAGATTCGCGGATTGAAGGGAATGACCCTCGAGGCATTGGCCCAGAAGACGAAATTAACGAAGGGCTATCTGTCGAGACTTGAAACCAGTAAGAAAGCCCCTCCCGTTGCAACACTTCTCAGCATTGCGCGGGCACTTGATGTCCGCATTTCAGATATTTTCGGTGAAACCGAAGAGCAACACACTTCCCTTTCTATTGTCAGAAAAAATGAACGCCTCATGATGGCCCGTCCGGGGACCATGTTCGGGTACCATTACGAATCGCTCGCTCACAAGTATAAAAACAAGAGCATGGATGCATTCATTCTCACCCGCCCCCCCGATCCAAAATGGAAACCCGTGGTATTTAGGCATGAGGGAGAAGAACTTCTCTTCGTCCTGGAAGGATCACAGGAATTTCACTATGGCGGGGAATCATTTCTACTCAAAGCGGGAGATTGTGCATATTTCGACGCCAGCGTGGAACATTACGGCAGGAGTCTCGGAAGCAAACCATCAAAGATGCTGATGGTTACCACGCTGCCGACGCATGACAGACAAGAGTCCGACGAGGAGTATCTCGCTGAGTAGCCATGACGCCGGGGTCGGTGCAATGAGTTTTGGATGCAGTGTGGATAACAGAATGAGATCTTGCGTGTGACTGCGCAGTCCCACCGCTTGCGACGTGCAGAAGAACGGGACTGACGTTTTGATAAAGTTCGCATGGTATGCGGCAACAACTTTTACTGTTGACAGATTGATGTCGACAAAGACAGGAGGTATCAATGATGAGGAAGAAGATTTTTTGTGTCGTTGCCCTCTCGGTGTGCTTTCTTTTCCTGATTACAGGCACATCCGCATTGGCAGCAAAGCCGAATGAAGTCAGCATCACCTCATACGGCGTTGGTTCACAGGCTTTTGTCTTTTCAGCGGCCATTGCCGAAGCAGTGGACAAGATTTCGGGAATCAAGACCAGGGTTATCCCGGCAGGTACCGATGTAGGAAGAATGCTGCCGCTCAGGGCCGGCGAAGTCGATTTCAGTATCGTCACCGGCGCGACGGGATGGTTCGTCTCCCATGGTACCGGTGACTTTGCCGATCCCTCATGGGGTCCGAAACCGATCAGGATGGCATGGCGCGGCGGTAGCCTGTTCGTCGGCATCTATACCAGGGCTGATGCCGGCATCACCAAAATAAGCGATCTGAAAGGAAAGCGCGTAGGCCAGGTTCCCGGATCGAAGACATGCAGCAACAACGTGCTGGGCCCCCTTGCTTTCGGCGGTCTGTATGCCGATAAGGGCGATTTCAAGATCGTAAACTTCCCCTCTCATGGAGCGGCGGGAAAGGCCCTGACGCAGGGAGCAATCGATGTCTACCAGTTCGGGACGACAGGCTCCAGGCCGATAGAAACAGCAGCCAGTGTGCACGGTATTTACTGGTTCAATCTTGACAATAACGACAAGGAAGGATGGGAACGTCTCTGGGAATTCTACCCGTTTCGCGGGGAAAGAAAAAGGAGTAAAACCATTCGACGCAATGCTCTACCCCTATAACTACTGGTGCTGGGCCTCCACTCCCGTCGATACGGTCTATGAATACACCAAGGCCATGTGGGAAGGCTATGACATGTACAAGAACGCCCATGCGGAGCTTCCCCATTGGAGTCATGAAACGCTGGTTGACACCACGGGATGCTACTACCCCTATCATGACGGCGTGGTGAAAGTAATGAAGGAAAAGGGCGTATGGACCGCCGAACTTGAAAAATTCCAGCAGACCCAGCTTGAAAACGAAAAGAAGAGAATGGCTCTCTGGAATGAGGCGATCAAGGAAGCAAAAGCGAAAAAGATAAAAGTGGCATCGGGAAGTGAAGAATGGGCAAGTTTCTGGTGGGATAAACTTGTTACGGCAGGTCTCCTGAGATAACACGACAGCCTTGCACAGGAATTGCGGATTCGTCGGTTTCATGCCGGCGTCCGCACTTCCTGTCGCATCATGCGAAAGAACGAGGATGAAGCTGTCCGAAAGTATCTCTCCACATTATGGTAAAGAAGGTCATTCAAAACCTTACGGAAACCGTAACGATGAATCCGGGAACCGCAGAATATCGACCGGTTCCGTCTTTGATCGTTTTTCACCAATGTTGGAATACTGGGCGCTCCCGTACCGAAAATGCATTGAACATGTATTCTCATAAGCAGCAGAGGAGTCTCACGCTATGAATAGCAGCATCGAAGAAAAGATAAACATAAAAAAGCACCGGGAATTAATCGGACCTGTCAGGTGGGTTTTTCTCAGTTTTACGGCGCTTGCCGTCGCTGCAGCGATATTCACGAATTTTTACTTATCCATACGGGGTTGGACCTTCAGTGCCCACGGATACCTGTTTTTCCTTCTCGGTCTCTTTATTCCCCTTGTTTTTATCGCCTTTCCCGCAAGTAAGACTGCTCCGACTGACAAAATTCCCTGGTTCGATTATATACTGGCATTACTTTCTTTTGTTTCGGCCATGTATTGCGCCTACCATGGAAACGAAATATTAATGCGGGGGTGGGAGGTCATTGCGCCGGTTCAGGCAATGGTCATGGCGTTAATCCTTCTCATCACGGTAATCGAAAGTGCAAGAAGAACAGGGGGTACAACCTTCTGCTGTGTCGTGTTGTTCTTTGCACTCTACCCCCTCTTCGCGGAATACATGCCGGCATTTCTCAAAGGCAAATCCTTCGGCTTCTGGCGAACGGTTTCCTACCACGGCATGGGACCGGAGAGCATAATCGGCATTCCCATGAGGGTCGTTGGAAACCTTCTTATCGGCTTCATGATATTTGCGGTGGCACTGCAGCATACCGGCGCGGGCAAATTCTTTCTTGACTTTGCCCTGGCCCTCCTGGGCCATGTCCGTGGCGGAGCGGCAAAAGTCTCCATCGTTGCAAGCGCTCTCATGGGCAGCATCAGCGGAAGCGTGATTTCAAATGTGCTGGGTACCGGTTCATTCACCATACCTGCCATGAAAAAGACGGGCTACTCCGCCAAGTTTGCCGGCGCAGTGGAAGCCTGTGCCTCCACCGGCGGCATCGTCATGCCCCCTATCATGGGCGCCGTTGCCTTCGTCATGGCCGAGGTTCTCCAGGTTCCCTACGTCACCATTATCATTGCCGCGGCAATCCCTTCCTTCCTCTACTTCTTCTGTCTTTTCATCCAGATCGACGCGCACGCGGCCCGTCACGGAATCGTCGGTGCACCGAAAGAGGAATGCCCTCCTCTCGGCAAAGTCATGAAAGAGGGATGGTTCTACCTGGCAGCTATCGCCCTTCTTATATATATCGTTGTAATCATGTGGCGGGAAGCACAGGCGGCATGGATCACCACCCTGGCGCTTCTCATAATGACCATGTTCAGAAAATCAACCAGGATGACACCGCGGAAGTTGCTGGACCTGTTTGAGGGAATCGGCAAATTCATGAGTGAAATCGTGTCCATTCTCGCTGCCTGCGGGTTGATCATCGGCTCCATGGGATTTACGGGAGTCGCCCATTCCTTCTCACATGAAATTGTAAGTTTCGCCGGCGGCAACGTCTTTCTCCTTCTTGTGCTCGGCGCCTTCGCAAGCTTCATCCTCGGCATGGGCATGACCATTACCGCCTGTTATATTTTTCTTGCGATCGTCATGGCTCCCGCCCTGGTTGATCTGGGATTTTATCCCCTGGCGGTCCATCTGTTTGTCATGTACTGGGGTATGGCATCCTTCATCACACCCCCTGTCGCACTCGGTTCATTCGCAGGAGCAACTGTGGCAGGATCATCTCCCCTGGAAACGGGGATTGTGTCAATGCGGCTGGGCATTGCCACCTACATCGTCCCCTTCTTCTTTGTCTTGAACCCTGCCCTTATACTGCACGGCCCCGTCTGGGAAATACTCTACACGATCATAACCTGTACGATCGGTCTCTGGATCATCGCAAGCTCACTCGAGGGATACCTCTGCGGCATCGGGGAACTGCCCCTGTGGTCACGTCCTCTCCTTTTCCTGTCAGGCCTCCTGCTCGGCTATCCCGTCGGATGGATGACCGATATTGCCGGATTCGCCATCGTCATGTCACTACTGCTTATCGTGACGCTTTTAAAACGTTACTCACAAACTTCTCCGGCAAGTCATTGAAAAAACATGCAACTGATATACTTTTAAGCTACTTGAAAACTGTTTTTGAAAGATTTCGAATTAAAGAAAGGATCTGCCATGGCAATAAAAACAAGTGATGAATATTATGAATCGTTACGGGCATTACACCCGACTGCATATATCCTGGGAGAAAAAACTGAGCATCCCCATGAACATCCCCTGGTCCGGCACATGATTGCAAGTGTCGCAAAGACCTATGACCTGGCGAACGATCCTGTGGGACAGGACTACCTGACCGCCCCGTCCAACCTCATCGGCGAACCGGTAAACCGCTTCCTCAAGTTCTATGAAAGCCCCGACGACTTGATCGCAAAGGTCAGAATGCTGAAATACCTCAGCCACAATATCGGGACCTGTTACATGCGCTGCACGGGGATGGACGCCATCAATTCGGTAGCCATCGAGGTCTTCAAGTGCGACAAAAAGTACGGAACCGAATATTATGACCGCTTCCTGAATTTCCTGAGTACCATGCAGCGTAACGACTATACCGTCTTCAGCGGCGTGACCGACATGAAGGGCGACCGATCGCTAAGGCCTTCTCAGCAGAAAGATCCCGACGCCTATGTCCATGTCGTGGACCGGGACAGCAAGGGAATCGTGGTGCGGGGCGCCAAGATTCACCAGACGGGATGCATCTGCGCACACTGGGGTCTCATTGTACCCACACGGGAGATGCGCGTCGACGACAAGGATTATGCCGTCTGTTTCGCACTGCCGACGGACACCGAGGGATTCATCCACGTCTACGGCAGGGGGACCCTTGAAGCAAGGGAGCTCGAAGGATGCGACCGCGGCAATGCCCGGTACAGCAAGATCGCACCGATGATTATCTTCGATGATGTCTTCATCCCCTGGGATCACGTCTTTCTCTGCGGTGAATACGAATATGCCGGCCCCATGGTACGGAACTTCGGCAATTTTCACCGTCACTCCCACGGAGGCTGCAAGTGTGGAGTCGGTGATGTCATTATCGGCGCCGCCGCTGCCGCTGCCGATTACAACGGCCTCAAAAATGTGTCCCATATCAACCACAAGCTGGCGGAAATGATCAAGATCATCCAGGCCATTTACGGATGCTCAATCGCAGCTTCCGTTGAATCGACCCCTACCGAATCGGGGATATACAACGTTGAACCGGTTCTCTCCAACACCTCAAAGCTTTTTGAAGGGAAAGAACTCCAGGAAGTCCACCGGATGATGATCGAAATTGCCGGCGGCCAGGTTGCCGATCTTCCCTCAGACAAGGACCTGGCGAATCCCGATATCGGACCGCTGCTTCTGAAGTACCTCAAGGGAGCCGCTGACGTGCCGAACGCAGCCAGGCTCCGCCTCTTCCGGTTCATTGAAAAACTGGCCTTTGAGAGACGGGATATCGTTTCAAACATTCATGGCGCCGGCTCACCGGAAACGCACAGAATGACGGTCCTCAGAAACGCCGACATCGAATCGAAAAAGAAGATCGCCAAAAAACTGGCAGGAATTGAAGAAGAATCTTAGACTATGGCATCAGCACCTCTGCACTATCCGGCATGGATCAGAATCCGTCAGGAACTTGACAAGAATAGGGACGATGACCCCGTCCAGACCGTACGAACTCAGCTCGCATCGCTGAAAAGGCAGGCGGGAATCAGGAAAGGGGCACGTATCGCCATTACGGCAGGCAGCCGCTATATCGCCAACCTTCCCCGTATCACCAAGGCCGTGGCGGACTTCATCAAAGCCGAAGGAGCATCTCCTTTTCTGGTGCCTGCCATGGGAAGCCACGGAGGTGCCACGAAAAAGGGTCAGATCAGAGTCCTCGAAGAACTTGGGTTCACGGAGGAGAGTATCGGTGTTCCCATTTATTCGTCCATGGATGTGGTAACACTCGGTGATGTGGAAAACATACCCGTCTATTTTGACAAGACGGCATACGAAGCCGACGGCATCGTCGTTATCAGTCGCGTCAAAGCTCACCAGGCCTTCAAGGGTGCCGTTCATGGATCGGGACGAATCGATATTCTCGGATCGATGGGAGATTTCATCATATCGACCGTTCCCATCCTCTTCGGTGTCGCCATCCTCGAAAATTCATACGATGAAACGAGAGATGTTGCCGTCCTTCTTCCTCCATACTTCAGAGAATACGACATGACGTGGGCACGGAAATCGAGAGAAATCATGCCGCGGATCCCCTTTCGGTCCCTGGATCTGGTCATCGTCGATGAGATGGGGAAGGATATCAGCGGATCGGGAATGGACACCAACGTCATCGGATTTACCCGACGCATGACCCCGACAGGTCAGCATGCCGTGCCACTGGCCGTCTTTGACCTGACGGAAAAAAACGGATGGGAACGCCATGGGAATCGGTCTTGCCGATTTTACCACCAGGCGGCTTACCGAAAAAATCGACTATCGCACGACGTATACGAACGTAATTGCCACCGGTATCTATTCGACCGGACGAGTGCCCATTACCCTTGAGAGTGAAAAGACCGTGATCGATACGGTGCTGCAAAAACTGGAACAACCCGGTGACGCGCGGATTGTCAGAATAAAGAATACATTGCATCTTGAAGAATTCTATGCCACTGAATGGCTCTTGGGAGAAGCGAAAGAAAACCCCACATTACGAACGGAGGAAGGACGGTTCGCTACATCCTTCAGTAACAGCGGCGATTTGATCATTACTCGAATCCCCGGAAAATAATTCTGTCGCTGAAAGTCACGTTACACAAAATCACATGCATCGTCCGTTAATACCGGTATCAAAACTGAGTGCACGTTACTCAACATGCCGGGAAAGGAAAAAACAGCAATGAAAAATATTGCAATTATAGGAGCGGGAACGATGGGCCATGGCATTGCGCTCGACTTTGCCACCGGTGGGTTTACTGTTACCGTCAATGACATTTCCCAGGAAATGCTTAAACGAGCGGAAGAATTGAACGAAGGAAATGCCCGGACGCTCGTGGCGGCGGGGATCATAACGCCTGAAGAACGCCCGGAAATACTCCATGAAAGGATAGGGTACACCGATGACCTTGTCGATGCTGTATCCGATGCAGACCTTGTAATCGAAGCAATCGCGGAACAGGCCGATGTCAAGGAAGAGATGTTCAGAAAACTTGATGAACTGGCCCCGCCTGAGGCGATTCTGGCGAGCAATACCTCATT
>CAYTUH010000058.1:0-10434 GCA_964441165.1 uncultured Syntrophaceae bacterium | reverse complement strand
CGCAGTGACCGGAAGTGCCCCCGCAAGCCCCACCTTGCAGGCGGGATCAAGGGGCACAATATAATTAAACACTTCCTTACCGGGAAGCCCCGCCCTGTGGGCGGGGAGCTTTACTGTTTTTTACGAAGCCATCAACTTTTGTCATATTGCAGAAACTGCATGGAAAAGGTGGCCCGGCCCTGTGTGGCGGAGCGGAGGTCCGTCGAATATCCGAACATCTGCTTCAGGGGAACCGTTGCCCTGATTTCGCTGATCGTCCCCTTGTGATTGATCTGCTGGACCTCTCCCTTTCGTGCGTTGATATTTCCTATGACATCCCCCATGAATTCGCTCGGTGTGATAATGTCTACCATCATGATCGGTTCGAGGAGCAGAGCCCCTGCTTCAGCGCACCCGTCGCTGAAGGCCGTCGACGCGGCGATGCGGTACCCCAGTTCGGTGGATTGCCCCTCCCTGAAGGAACCGCCGGTGATGGAGATAATGATGTCCGTGACGGGGTACCCCGCGGCGCATCCGCTCATCCCGGCATCGGAAATTCCTTCTTTAATGGCGACATGATACTCTTCAGGAATAACCGTTCCGTCAATCCGGTTGATGATCTCCAGCCCGGCTCCCCGCGTATTGGGTTCAAGTTTCAATACCACGTGGCCGAAATGTTTCTTGTCGCCCAGCTCGCGTTCGAACAATCGTCCTATTTCGATTGGCCTGCTGATGGTCTCGCGATAGACCACCTTCGGCTTTCCTACGTTTACCTTCGTGTTGAACTCTCTCATCAGCCTGTCGAGGATAATCTCCAGGTGGAGTTCTCCCATCCCCGAGATGATCGTTTGTGCCGTTTCATCGTCGTATTTGACTTTCAACGTGGGATCTTCATCGGTAAGCTTCGCCAGGGCCATGATCAGTTTTTCCTGATCCTGGGGTGTCTTTGCCTCGATAGCCTGGCTTATCACGGGTTCGTAAAAGTCGATCGGCTCAAGGAGAATCGGATGCGCCTCGTCACAGAGGGTGTCGCCGGTAGAGGTCTTTTTCAGTCCCGCCACGGCAACAATGAAACCGGCGCCGGCCTCATCGACCCGTTCCCGTTTGTTGGCATGCATTTTCAGAATCCGGGCTACCCGTTCTTTCTCACCCGTCGTCGAATTCAGGACCTCTCCCCCCGCCTTCATCCTGCCCGAATAGATCCGCATGTAGGTGACTTTCCGGCCCTCATCCATCATTATTTTGAAGGCCAGGGCCGCAAGTGGCTCCTTCACGGTACTGCGGCGCTTTTCCTTTTCCCGGGTAACGGGATTGATCCCCTCGATGGGGGGGACATCTTCCGGTGAGGGGAGAAAATCGACCACCGAATCGAGGATGGGCTGTATGCCTATGTTGCGGAGGGCCGTTCCGCAGAGGACCGGCACAACCTCCAGGGCGATGGTCGCCTTTCTGATGGCGCCGACGAGCTCTTTTTCCTCGATGGTTTCTCCTTCCAGGTATTTCTCGGCGATGGCGTCATCGAATTCGGCAATCGTTTCAATGATCCGTTCCCGGTATTCCCGGGTTTGTGATTCCATCTCCGCGGGTATGTCGGAGCAGTCGTAGGAGAGCCCCAGCGAAGCCTGATCCCAGGTGAAGACTTTCTGCTTCAGGAGATCGATTATCCCCATGAAGATGTCCTTTTCAATCAGGGGGATCTGGAGTATGAGCGGCGTCGAGTTGAACCGTTCCTCCATCATTTCGACGGTGCCGAAATAATCGGCGCCGACCCGGTCCATCTTATTGATAAAGGCGATTTTGGGTACGTGGTATTTATCCGCCTGGTGCCAGACCGTCTCGGATTGCGGTTCCACTCCGCCGACGGCGCAGAAGACCACGACGACTCCGTCCAGTACCCGCAGCGAACGCTCGACTTCAATCGTGAAATCGACGTGACCGGGGGTGTCGATGATGTGAATCTCGGCGTTTTTCCACTGACAGGTGGTAACGGCCGAGGTGATGGTGATGCCCCGTTCCTGCTCCTGGGGCATCCAGTCCATAACGGCCTCGCCATCATGGACTTCGCCCATCTTGTACGTTTTCCCCGTGTAGAAGAGCACCCGTTCGGTCACCGTCGTCTTTCCCGCGTCGATGTGGGCGACGATTCCAATATTTCGTATATTTGAGAGTTTTATTGCAGCAGCCATCCTATCCGTCCCGTTCGTGGTTCCGCCTCAGGAGGCGCTTTCGACAATCAATTCCCGGTTTGTCGTAAAGGGGTAACGGGCATCGACGTGTCCTTTGATTGACTCGATCTCTTTCCCCTCCACCAGAAGCTTCACTTTCCTGACATCGGGTACATTGAGGGTAATCGTGTTTGCCAGCGAGTAGACCGTCATGATCTCGCTTGCACTGCCGCCGGGGTGGAGATAGATGAAATTTTTATCAAAATCAAGATAGGCCGTGCCATCATTTTTAATCTCGACACCGATCAGGGTTGTCTCCTTCGGGAGTGTTTCAATCAGCGCGGTATGGGGCCCTTCGATGAGGGCTTCAACGATACGTGCAACCTGATCCTTTTTTGTTTTTTCCTTTGTTACATAGCGCAGCTCCGGCATGAGGAACCGTTCATTGGAATCGGAAAAGTATAACTGCACCTTCACCTTTTTCTTGTTGTAGGCGGTGGTTCCCGTATCCGTTGCGGGTCTGTAGACATAATCGAAAAGCGAGATGGAGAGGAATACGAGAAAACCCACACATACCATGATAATGAGTGAGAGTGTAAAAAGCTTGAGATTCTGTTTCTTTTTCTGGGCCTTCATCGCCTTGGCCCGCCTCTGTTTCTTCGTTCCCATAGAATGTTGTCTCCTTATGCGTAAAACGCGCTAAATGTAGGGTAATTTTAAAATGCTGTCAAGTTATTACTCCGTCAACAATAGAGGACAAAGCAGCCATTCCCGCGAAAAAGGGAATCCGGAATCAGACCGAATACAGATCGAGTCCGGCATGACCGGGAGTGCTCTCGCAAGCCCCGCCCTGTAGGCGGGGTCAAGGGGCACAATATAATTAAACAATTCCTTGCCGGGAAGCCCCGCCCCGTGGGCGGGGAGCTTCACCTTTGATACGTCCGATTGCCGGAGTAACAGGAAAGGAGAACCCCCGGTAAAGAGTATGCCTCCACAAGAATGAGAGTCCCTGCCTGCGAAGGGTGGTCTCCGGGATGCATGACCGAAAAGGACCAGGGAAAACTTGTTTTTTTTCCGACAATTCTCTATAGAATGAACCATTGTATCCGTGTGCCGGGAAGTCGGCCATGCTGAAATCACCCTGTTCGGGAGGAACCATGCCTGTCACGCACGTACTTCGCATTGTCGCGTCCGTTATCCTGCTGGGAACGCTGTTTGCCGGCATCCCGCCGGTGCAGGCGGCCCGGGACATCCCCGATGACAATCTTGCCTATCCCGTCCTTATTACCCTGGATTCGGGAGACTCCGCATCGGGGTTTTATCTGAACACGCACCGCTATACCTATTTCGTTACGGCACAGCATGTACTCTTCGATACGGCTCACAAGACCCTGAAAAGCCGGAACGCCCGTCTTCTCTCCTATCCCCGGGACCGTTCCGACGACGGCCGTGTCCTCATTCATCTCGACCTGAAGACCCTTTTCGAAAAGGGGAATCTTGGATTGCACGAAAGCCAGGACGCGGCGCTGATTCGTATTGCCGCCATTTCGGAAACAGAAGGCAGGAACCTGCTCGAATTCATGAGAGGCGTCAAGGTCGTGGAAGCGGCTCCCTCGGGAATCCTGGCGGTGGACCTGTCCACGGTGAAAACCTTCGACGACGTCATGGTGGCCAACGAGGTCTTTATTTTCGGCTATCCCACATCACTCGGCATCAAGGAGATACCCCAGATTGATTATCTGAAACCCCTGTTGCGGAAAGGAATCGTTGCCGGAAAAAACGAGGCCAAGAAGACCATCATTCTGGATTGTCCCATCTATCCGGGAAACAGCGGCGGCCCGGTCCTCGAAGTCGACCGGGTGGAACCCTTCCGCGTAAGTTTCCGTGTCATCGGAATGGTAACGCAGTTCGTCCCCTTTGCGGAAAAATGGGTGAGCCAGCCCCATGGTTACAGCAACCTGTCCATATCAAACTCCGGTTATTCAATTGCGATTCCCATGGATGTCGTCTTTGACCTGCTCGGAGACGACAGGGTTGAATAAGTGACTGTTCCGGACATATGATAAAAAGGCCGCCTGCATCGATGGCGATACAGGCGGCCTTCGTGCATCCTTAGTTCTTGCTGATTGTAATCTTACGTGCCGTCGTTTCCGACGTCTTCGGCAGTGCGAGCTTCAGAATACCGTCCTTGTAGGTCGCCTCCACCTTGTCCGTCAGGACGTTATCGGGAACGGAGAATCGACGTTCAAAGGACCCGTAATAGCGTTCCAGGCGGTGATAATTCTCGCCCTTCTCTTCGCTGTCCCGTTTTTTCTCTCCCTTGACGGTCAGGATGCCCTCCGCAATCGTGACATCGAGGTCCTTCTCCTCAATGCCGGGAAGTTCCGCGCTCACCAGATATTCTCTGTCGTTTTCCGCGACATCAAATGCCGGCGACCAGGTGCGTTTTTCCTCTTCGGGCACGGAAAGGCCGAACCCGTCGAAGAGACGGTCGAAAATGGTCCTCGCGGGAATCATCGTGCTCCCGGCTGGAATCAAACGTAACATTCGAGTCATTATATAACCTCCTTAAGAAATTACCTTCTTTTAGAGGTAAATTAAGCACGGTTGGGGATTAGTCAAGGCGATGATGAGGGGGGTGCGAAGGGCGAAACATTCCGTGACGAGCTTCCGGCAGATGAGTGCCTTCATGCCGGAAGCGTGTGAAGTCGGTGAAAAGGCCGGATGGAAGGATAGGTCCGCCCGGCGATGTTACTCCTTACCTGTGAGGATGCGAAGGTGTTCGGCGGCGCTGATGCCCAGCTCCGACTCGGCGTTGGCCGATACCACGGCGCGCAGTTCCTTTACGGCACGCTTTGCATCGCCTTTTCTGACATAGCTGATACCGAGCCAGTACCGCGGTTCTATAAGGGTGGGTGCCGCGTCGAGGGCCCGTTTAAAGGCTGAGATGGCCTGCTCGACGTCGTTGCCTTCCAGGTAGGCCCGCCCCATATTGTTGAAGATCAGCGGCAGGATGATGCTCTCGGGCTCCCGTGTGATCGCCATGTGATACTGCCGGAGGGCCGTCTTCATGTCGCCTTTTTTGTAATAGGCCCATCCCATGTTGTTGAGAGCGAGGGAGGGTGTTTCATAGACCACATTGGACAGGGCCTGTTCGAATTCACCGATGGCCAGGTCATACCGGTCCATCTCCAGGTAGACCGTCCCGAGATAATTATGGGCTTCCGAATAATTTTTCTTCAGTTCTATTGCCCGCTGAAATTCCCGGGCCGCTTCGTTGAGAAGTCGCTTTGTGTAGAAGCATGCCCCGATATAGTAATGCAGTTCAGCATTGTCGGAGGAGAGCCGCTCCGCCGACATGAATTCCTTGAGCGCCGAGTTGAAGTCCTTGGACTTCATGTAGGCGATGCCCATGTTCATGTGCATCTTTATTTGTTCCTGATCATGGACGGTCGTGCAGGATAGAAGAAAGGCCGCTACGGTCAGCAGCAGAAGAATCCGTCCGATGCTCGCCCCCATGCTATGATTTTTCATGGTTGTTCCCGTTGTTATTCGCATTGACCCACCAATCGCTCTTGTCCTGAAACCACCAGTCCGTTGAATCGGTTTCCATAATCGTCTCGGCCAGTTTCCTGGCTGCCTCGGTACAGAGCCGCTTCCGGGCGAATTTGATCCATTCGGGACTGTATTTGTTGCCGAGATCGTCATACTCCTTCAGCACCAGGATCAGGGAAAGCTGGTCGGCATCGTGCGCAAGCAGTGCTTCCAGCGTTTCCTTTCCGTTAAACTCCTTCATCGCCGACACGACATCCTCACCGAAGAACAACGTATCGGTGAGCTCCTGCAGGGCCTTTTCCTCGTCCACCTGCACGTACTTTTTGTTGACATAGTTCATGTCGCCCGTCCGTGCCTCGGGAAGATCGTGAAAAAGACAGAGCTTCATGACCCTCGATTCGTCGGCCTTCGGTTCCAGTTTACAGAGAGTATATCCCACATAGAGTGTGCGCAGGATGTGTTCGGCCACCGATTCACAGCCTGAACCGAGGAATTGAAACCCCGTGCGGGGGGTTTTTTGCAGCATGCCGACTTCGAAGAGAAAATTTGCAATATTTTTCATGCTATCCTTTTTTCAATGTTTCGATTCTCGTATTCATCATCTGGGAGAGCTTCTTCATTTCCAGTTGAAGCGAACCGATACCGTCGGGTTTCATCGTGATGAGTTTGTCGAGACGCTCCTTCCAGTATTTCACGACGGTAATTTCGTTTTCACTCAGCTTCTTCTCAAACCGCTTCTGATACTCCTTCAGGAATTCGGCGTTGTTCCCTTTTCCGTTCATGGCACCCCTCCACCGTTGGTAATGATCCGTTCCCGTAATGACGTGACCCTACCTATATATCACTTGTTCCTTTCATGCAATAGCGATCGGATTTTACAGGAGATAGTATGAAGAATCCCTGATGCCGACCACATCCCGTGCTGCAAGACGCTCAAGATGTTTCGTCATCATGCCTCGTTCTCCGAATTCAAAAAAGGCCTTCGGCTCCCGGGGCTTCCGGTAAATAATCCAGCGGTCGACGATTTCTTCCATGCTGCGGGGTTTCTCCAGAAATTCGATCAGTGCCGCCTCCCGTTGCTCGATAATGTCGAGATACCGGCGGGCCAGCGATGTGATGTCGCCTTCGATGACGCCCGCCTCATGACAGGTGATATAGACGGCGGCATCGATCTCCAGCAGCCGGTGAAGCGAGGAAATCGTCTGGTCGATATCGGAGACCCGGTCGCCGTACCAGGGACCGAAGGGAGTGAGGTCGAGGTCGCCGAGAAAGAGGATGCCCTCCCGGGGAAAGTAGAAGCTGCTGTGGCCTATCGTGTGGCCCGGTGTATGAATCACCTCCATGACGGTATTCCCGAAATCGATGGTCATGCCATCCAGCAGTTCACCGGCCGGTTCTCGCTCCCGGTAGTTGAAACGCTCCCTCAGCAGCCGTGTCCAGTAGTTGCGGTATTCCGGGTCGACGAGGCCGTAAAAGGCGAGAAATGTTTCAATGGAAGTAAAGCAGGGTGCCTCGTCCCGGGGAACGTAGAGATCCGCTTCGGGGAAGAGGTAATTCATGGAGATGTGATCTTCGTGATAATGGGAGTTTATGACCATGTCGATGGGCCGCTCTTCCTTGATTGCAAGGAGCTTCTCGTATCCCGCACCGGGGTCGATGAGGGCCCTGCGTTCATCGTCGATGAGGACCGTGTTGCAGAAGGGATAACGCCCCCCCTTCGGACCTTCGATAAAAACAAGATTGCCGTATCGCTGCGTCTCCATGACCTTACCTGTTCCTCCTCCCGCAGCGCTTCCCCGAAAGCCGCCGGATCGACGGGAGAAAATCCCTTCCTGAAGGTTACGGTCCTTCGGTCCGGAGCAGGGACCGAGGGATCGGCATCGCACCGTTTCGGACCGAACACATCCGCACCCCTCCCCTCATATACGAAGGGGCGGCAGGTGTCAAAGGAATGGTTCTCCCGGGGATTTATCGGTTTGACATTCTCAGGCAGGTTACGTATGATGGCCTCCTTTAAATTTCCGGTTGCGGGAGCATTTTCCATGGGCAAAGAGGGCCGTGCGGTTTTTCTGAGTATTGCAGTTGCATCCTTTCTTCTGTTGAATGCCCTTCCTGCCTCCGGCAAGGAAGACACAGTCCATTTATCCTTCCAGAAGACGGCATTGTCGGAAGATACCCTGGAAACCTACACGGTGAAAAAAGGTGACTGGCTGCTCGGCATTATTCAGAAAAAGTACGGCGGAACGAAGCAGCAGAACCGGCAGATTCTTGGAACGGTGAAGCGTCTCAATCCCCATGTGAAGAATGTGGATATTATCTTTCCGGGACAGGAACTGGTCTTTCCGACTCAGATCGTCGGAGAAAGCGAAATCCTGGAAGAAAAGGTCATCGAGGTTGAATCTCCCGACGGCACGGCGACATCGCTCGTCTATACCGTCAAAGAGGGCGACACCGTCATCGACATCATCCGCCGCCGGCTCGGGAAGACCATTGGAGAGAGCTTCGCGCTCATGGAAGCGGTCCGAAAGCTGAACCCCCACATTCCCGACCTCAACAGGATTTTCCCGGGACAGGCGATATACGTCCCCCTTTCTGAAGAGATAAAGGCCCAACTGCCTGAACCGGAAGAGGTGAAAGAGCCCGAAAAGGTGGAGACCGCAAAATTCCACGTCTCACTGGAGAACCATTTCGCCGTCATCAAATCGGTGGCACGCCCCATGGGAGGAACCATGGTCCGGGAAGGCAGTTTTTATATTCCCATGCCTCCCTCGGGACAATTTGCCCTCGATACGGCAAAGATACCGCTCGTGGAAATGGAAAACGGCAGGACGATCTTTCTGGACAGGGACGGTTTGATTCCGGAAACCGTGGCAAAGGTCATCGAATCGACATGGAAGAGCTATTCCGTCATGAAGTGGCGGGGTGAGGATGAACTGCCCGCCCTCATCGGCGAATTCGTCGAGAGGGCCGCCGATTACACGCTTGAGAAGAAATCGGCCACCCGTGCCCTGGACCGGGAGAAGCGGATCGTCGTTGCCGTTGACTGGGAAGCGAAAAAAAATCTGGAAGGGAATGAGACGGGCGCCTTCGCCGTAAATTTCATCGACGACATGGCCGCGTGCCTTCCCGCAAACGTAAAGACCTATGCGCGGCACCAGGGATATGAAATCGTGGAAATCCTCCGGGATTTGGGTATTGCCGAGAGCGAATCCTTCTATCCGCCTCAGAAACATGCCGTCCTCGATTCGGAGACAACCCGGACATTGACCGAATCCCTCCTTACGGCCCTCGGCTTCGAGGCGATCCGGAATTCGAAGGTCCGTGTCTTCAGCATGGAGGAAGACGGCTTCAATCTTTCCGTCAGGGCGGACCTCCTTCTCGACGAAAACGGGAAAAACGTGATGATCAACTTCAAACCGCGTCCCCCGCAGTTTATCGACATACTGGGACAGCGGGGCTGGCGGATTGTCATCGTGTCCGATACGGATGCCGGAAAATCCATTATCGAGAGCATCCTGACGGTCCTTGACATCTCTTTCACCGATGACACCTTTGAATTTTCCCTGTCCGGGGCGACGGACAGGAACGACAGCAGAATATCGATTACGGGAATCCGTATGGAAGGGGAGGGCGGGCCTCTCTTCTTCGTTGATTATGCCACTGACGCCGATATCTACGGGCTGCTCAGGGGCAGATGGGGAGTGAGACTTTTACAATATTGAAAGTAACAGGAATTGCACTCGTATCGGGCGGTCTTGACAGCGTCCTCGCCGTCAAGGTCCTGCAGGAACAGAATATTGACATCATCGGTGTCGCCTTCGAGACGCCGTTTTTTAATGCCCGCCGCGCCCGGCTGGCGGCCGACGAAATCGGTATTCCTCTCATCGTACTGGATATTACCGACGATCACATGGTCATGCTCAGGGCGCCCCGGTACGGATACGGAAAAAATCTGAATCCCTGCATTGACTGCCACATGATGATGCTGGCAAAGGCCGGGGATAAAATGAAGGAACTGGGCGCCGATTTCCTGAGCACCGGCGAAGTGCTGGGGCAGCGCCCCATGTCGCAGAACAAGCAGTCGCTGCATATCGTTGCCTCCCGGTCGGGCTATGGGGATTACATCATACGCCCCCTGAGCGCCAAACTGCTGCCGGAAACGATTCCCGAAAAAGAAGGCAAAGTCGACCGGGAACGGCTCCTCGATATTCAGGGCAGGTCTCGGAAACCTCAGCTCGAGATGGCAAAGCAGTATGGAATCAAGGCTTACTCCAGTCCCGCCGGCGGCTGCCTCCTGACGGACCCGGGGTTTTCCCGGAGGCTCAAAGACCTCCTGGACCATACCGGTAATGTGGCAACAAGAGACATCGAACTGCTGAAGTTCGGCCGGCACCTCAGGTTCGACAATGATACCAAGATCCTTATCGGACGAAAAGAACGGGAAAACAAATCCATAGAAAACCTTTCCGGGGAGGGCGACTGCCTGGTGAAAATCAGGGATTTCCCCGGCCCCACCGTGCTCGTTCCGGGCGGATGCAACGAGGAAACCCTCATGCGGGCGGCCTCTTTCTGCGCCCTCTACAGCGACGCACCCAAGGATTCCGACGTCGTCGCCACCTGCCGCAACGGAAACACCACCCGTTTCATCACCGTCCGGGCCGCCGGCAAAGAGGAAGCCGCGCCGCTGATGATATAAAGAAGCCGTCAGCCGTCAGCGATCAGCAAAAAACCAAAA
>CAYTUH010000057.1:0-10735 GCA_964441165.1 uncultured Syntrophaceae bacterium | reverse complement strand
TTTCAATGCGTTGTTTTATATTTGCGTCCCAAAATTGATAACCTCGTAAGAAGTAGGTAATAGATGGCACAGTAAAAAGCTTCAAATGCAAGGTGCGCAAATCCTGAGGAATGAGGTGTACTTACGGTACGCCGCAAAGCCTGCCCCCGTGAAAATGGGGGAAGGGTGCAGCGCAACGCAGCAGTTGGACCGGGAGTGCTCCCGCAAGCCCCGCCTTGCAGGCGGGGCCAAGGGGCACAATATAATTAAATAATTCCTTGCCGGAGAGCCCCACCCTGTGGGCGGGGGGCTTCACTTTTCATGAAGCCATCAAACTTCGATATGAAAATCTTGTACAAGTTTATCAGGAACAAATCGTTTCGTTTTGTCATCAAATAACAATTTTGAAGCGGCATAGTCGAAATCGTGAGTGAAGAATATCCACGAGTTGTCTTGAAATGCTTTCTCGAAAAATCCGATCTTTTCATCGATCAGCAGTTCAGGGTTCCGGTCATATCCCATGGTAATGGGCAGATTGATCCATGGATGCCCCGGGGCGACATCCCCCACAAAAAGCACCTTCACATCCTTTACCCGGATTTGTGAAAGTATCATGCCCGGTGTATGGCCGTGACTTTCCATGAATCGGATCTCGAGGTCATCCAACGTCATGACATCCTGGTCGGACTTTAATTCCAGGCGGCCCGATTCCTTCAGCAACCGGTCAAGGTGCGGGATAAAGGAGGCCCGGTCCCGGATGTGCGGGGATGCAGACCGTGCAAAATGAGTCCTGCCTGTTATAAATCTGGCATTGGGAAAAAGAAGCTCAATGGGCGTGCGGTCATTTTGAAACTGCCTTAACAGCCCGCCTGAATGATCAAAATGAAGGTGGGAAAGAATGACATGCGTAATCTCCTCATGTGTCACCCCGACAGCTGACAATGAATCCAAGAGGACATGGGTGCCTTCCACCACCTGGAAGCGCCTTCTCATTTCAGGAGACAGATAGGCGCCCGCACCTGTCTCAAAAAGGACCTTATGGTGTGGCGTTTCCACGAGCAGGGATCGTGATCCGATATCGATCATATTCAGATCGTCTGCCGCCGTCCATTTCTGCCACAGGGCCTTGGGTGCGTTGCCGAACATGGCACCGCCATCCAGTTTCATACTGTTGCCCTTAAGGCTTGAAAATGTATAGGTTGCCATCCTGAATAACCGCCTCCGGCTCATGGAGTCAGACCTGCAATCGACCCGTTTTAATCCTGACGACGATTTCCACGTTGGGTAATGTAGAGGGGAATCCCCTGTGCCATTACGTGTGTGATTCCTGCCGTGAAGGAGACTATGTGTGGACAACCGTTAAGTCAAGAAATAAGTATGGATGTCTCCGATTCCCGATATTGGCACCATAAAGGCACTAATTATCGCCTGACAAGAATAAAAGACCCACGCGGCAATCCTGTTTTTTCGATACACACAATACGACACAAAGCGGCAAGGGATGAGTGCTGAAGGACCATGAAAATGGAGCACCTTACTCACCGAGGAGTGGCACAGCAAATATAACGCGTAATACTGCTCAGTAGATAATTAACGTCTCCTGTTCCTCACCGCCCTGTCAGCATTCGGGCTGCGTCTCCGACCGGTCACGTCCCTTATTCTTTGCGACATAGAGGGCTGTATCGGTGCGGCTCAGCAGGACATCCACGTCTTCTCCGGAGCAATATTCCGCAACGCCCAGACTGATGGTGGCCGGAATCTCCCGGTCCTTGTAACTGGTGGGCGTGCTGCCGACGGCCTTACGGATTTTCTCCGCCACACCAAATGCATCATCCAACCGGCATTCCTTGAGGATAATCAGGAATTCTTCTCCTCCCCAGCGGAAGAACACATCGGGCAGGCGTATTTTGCCGCGCGTCAATCGACGATATGTTGCAACACGGCGTCACCGGCAACGTGGCCGTAGGTGTCGTTAATCGTCTTGAAGTGATCGATATCGAAGATAATGACCGACAGCGGCGCCTTGTTTCGCTTCACCTCTTTCAGGCTCTGTTCGATAATGATATCAAAGGCCCGGCGGTTGTTGATCCCCGTCAGTTTATCCGTCGTTGCCATTTTCTCGAGTTCTCTCTGGTGAGAGGATACGGTCCAATAGATCAGCATGAATACCAGGATCGTGATCACGAGACATATTGCCAGACTGATAGCCAGGGCACGGACAATCTCCCGGATTGCCTTGTTTTCCGATTGCTCCACGAATAAATACCATTCAAATTCAGGAATGTATCGTGTGTTTACGTGAAAGGTCATTCCATCCTTCTTGTAACGACAGGAGGCATGGTCACGAGACAGAATTTCCCGTGCCGGGAGCCTCATCCCCTCCATCTCACATATGTTGTCCCCTTCGACGGTGAAATGGGCACCGTGGAGTTTCAGGTTTCCCTCCCGGTCGGTGAAAAAGATGTTGCGATCATATCGTTGCTGGTATTTTTCAATGAGCATCTTGACGGTGCTCACCGTAAGGCCCACCCCTGTCGCCCCGATATAGTTCCCGTCATAGTCGAAGACGCGATAATTGATAAAGATGGTCATTTCATCCCGGTTTGCCATATCAATATCAACGTTGATTTCATAATCATCCTTCATTGTCCTGACGCGAAAATACCATTCATCCCGCTTTTCATCCTCCCTTACCGTTTTTAAAAGGCCGTCGGCGTGATAGTACTTCCTGGTTCGTTCGGAAACAAAGAAACTCGTAATCGTATTATTTCTCACCTGGATTTCTTTCAGGTAACGGGTAATGCGAGATTCATCCTTTTCGCCGGCAAGCACCCAGTCTCGCAGGAAGGTATCCGTCGACATCATGGATGAAATAAAGATCGGATTGAAAAGATCGCGCCGAATTTCCGAATAGATATTATCGCTCGTCAGGGGAAGTTCGCTCTGGGTGATTTGAAACCGTAATGAAGATCTGGCATAAAAGAAGCTCGTCAGGCTGGCAACGACAAAACCGGCAACAAGGAGCACGACAATGACAACGATAAACTGTTTTTTACTCTTTCCCATACCCTGACTCCGAATGGTAGCGCGAATACCGGTACCCCGACAGAACGATCAGTGACCGACGGCCTGCCGGACACCCTCACCTGCATGAAACGGGAATCATACTCCCTCGCGGGAGGGAAGGAAGATAATACCGCACAACCTTTACTGTCAAGGAGTTTATAGGGGTGCCGGCCATTCCCTCCTTGACAGGGGTGGCCTTCTCCGTCAGAATGCAACATCAACACATCCGACCCGAACGACAGCGGAGGTTCAACGTGAAGCGGGAACGCCTACTCATCGTGGCCGTAGCAGTATATTTACTATTGATTCCAACAGCCTGCAACAACGACGACAGCATCGACAGCGGCCGGTGGGAACCCTGTACCGAGGGGTCCTTTCTGGATGAGTCGGCCCAATGCCGGACCTTCTCCGTACCCCTCAATTACGACAAACCCATCGGACGGAGCATCGACGTCAGTGCCTTCCGCTACCGGGGGACCGGTGAAAACAGCACGGGTCAGATCTGGTTTCTGGAAGGGGGGCCGGGAGGATCGGGACGCCTGCTGTCGCGGGCCATGCTGCAGGTGGCCAAATACTACCCCGATTTCGACTTCTACTCCCTCGATCATCGCGGCGTCGGACTCTCTACACGTCTCGGGTGCAGCGGCGACAACGACATCGGCGACGACTGGGAGAGCTACCAAGCCTGCTACAGCGGAATTTCGGAAACCTGGGACGAGGAATTCAAGGAGTTTTCCACCACCAACGCGGCCCGGGACCTGCACGAAGTGATCGCCCGTTCCCGCGAGGAGGGGAAAAGGGTCTTCATCTGGGCCACGTCCTACGGAACCTACTGGCTCCTCAGGTATCTGCAGCTCTATCCCCACGAGGTAGACGGCGTCATTCTCGACTCCATCTGCACGCCCGGTGAATGCTACCTCGACCGGTACGACCGGTGGAATGACATGGTGGGCACGCAGTTTCTGGAGTTGTGCAAGACCGACCCGGTCTGTAACGCAAAGATGCGCACCATCGCCGAAAACCCGCAGAAGGCCGTGGAGGCGGTCTTCCGCAAGATTGATGAAGGAACGCTGCCCTGCGACTGCAACACCCTCTTCACCCGCGAGGAGCTCCGGCACATCCTGGGACCGCTCCTGAACAACTGGTCCACCAGAATACTGATACCGCCCCTGCTCTACCGGCTCAACCGGTGCAACGAAGAGGACCGGGAGGTCATTGAATTCTTCCGGCAGGGCCTGCAGACCGCGGGTCCGGACAGGACCCTCCTGAACTCACCCATGCTCTGCGACCTGATCTCGCTCTCCGAACTCTTCGGGGGGAGCACCTCGGAAGAGCTGGAGGGCTTCCTGCAGAATGCCCATTTTTCCGAAGATGTCTCGCTGCGCTTCTCCGAAATTTACGAAACGGGGCTCTGGGACACTTACCGGGACGAGCAATACGCCCAGAAACTCCCCGAGACGGATATCCCCATGCTGATGCTCAACGGGACCACCGACCCCCAGACCCCGCTCGAGATCGCCGGGAAGATGAAGCTCCATTTCACCGGGGAATACCAGCACTTCGTCACCGTCCCCTATGCCACCCACGGGGTCCTGGTCAATTCACCCATCACCCCGCCCAACTGGGTGTTCGGCGGAGAGGAACAGACCTGCGGGTCACTCCTTTTCGGCCAGTTCATCAACAACCCCAAGGGTCCGCTGGACATCTCCTGCACCGAACTGGTCTACCCGGTGGATTTCGACCCCACCACCGAGAACAACAGACTGGTCAGTGAAAAGACCTTCGGCACCGAGGACATGTGGGAGTAGGAAGGGTTGCGGTCATCCCTGTGACTATCGCCGGGCAACCATACCGATGAGGTATAATCGGGAGCATCATTCTATTTTTTTCTAGGCTATACTGTCCCATGAAAAGTTAATATCCCGCCAACCCCCTATCCGACCACGACACGAAGGATGATCCAGAAGGCGACAACGGCCTCCGTTCCATGAATGACGACGGCTATCCAGTTGCTTCGGAAAAGCCGGGCGGGCAGGCTGAGTATCACGCCGGAAAACAATATCTGATGGGGGATCCCGAAGGGCTTGTGGAGATGTTACAGGCCAAAGAACACCCCGTTGAAGAACCAGTCCCACCGTCCGAAGACGCCCTTCATTTTCGGGAGCAGTATACCGCGGAAGAGGAACTCCTCACCCAGCAGATAGTTGAAAGGTATGGTCATAAGCGTCAGAACCAGCAGCCACCAGGCCCCCTTGTAGGCGGGGGTCAGGACCGCTCCCAGGCTGTAATGGGGCAGGTTCTCCGCGAAGGGGAACAGTGCGCCGACGATGTTGGGCAGGGGTACATGCCGTGACGCATAGCTCAGTCCGATGAAGGGGACGGCCCAGAGGAAGAGCCAGCAACTCCGCCGGCCCGACCGGGGAGCGCGGGGCCTTTCGTACCATATTCTCTTTCTTATGGTCTGCCACTTCACGTCCCCGCATTCCCGGTGCACGATAATCAGCGAAAGAACGAACTGCCACACGAGCCCGATGATCATGAAGGGCCAGAAGACCAGAAAAGGCGGGACGTCACCCGGAATATTGCAATACCTGATGATCGCCGGCGTGACGATAAAGGCAAGAATCGTCATCGGCGCCGTGGCCAGGACTCAGATTCCAATAATTTTGGCGAGACTGTACTGCTGTTCGTCGACGGTTTCGCTTACCGGGGGCAGAGACTCCTTACGATTCATGTGTGCATCCATTTGACGGTCCTTTCCGCGCATCGCGCATGGGGGAACAAGATTCCCCTTGCTCTGGAACGGGTCTGACAACCTTCAGTTTTCCTTATCCTTCGGGGTGCACCGCCTATATCACGGCACCATCAGCAGTCCACCATTGTCACCCCCAGTCCGCCGGTACCCATTTCCTTGTAGGCCTGCGGCAGCGCCCTGCCCGTTTCCAGCATGGCCGCGATGACCCGGTCCAGGTCTTCCCAGTGCTGCGATGTAATCTCGCTGGTGGCCATGAGATAGGCATTGTAGGCCTTGAGGGCCCCGAAGGCGTTCCGCTCGATACAGGGGATCAGGACAAACCCGCCCACGGGATCACAGGAGAGACCGAGGTGATGCTCAAGGGCAATGGTTGCCGCTACCTCGGTTGCCTCCAGCGAGGCCTCGCTGCCGTAAGTGATCATGGCGGCCGCCATGGCCGAGGCGACGCCGATTTCACCCTGGCACCCTACTTCGGCGCCGGCGACACTGGCGTTGTTCTTGCACAGAAATCCCACCAGCGCTGCCGCGAGCAAACCCTTCCGCAGGGTCTCCCGGGAATAGTGCAGATGGTGTTTCATCACGGCGAGCCGGCCGGCGGCGTTTCCCTCGGAGACGGCCAGGGCATAACTGCTGAGCAGGCCCATGAAGTTGTCGCCCCCTTCCATCTCCAGCGCCTGCCGGTGGATACGTTTGGCCTTGCGATAGAACTCGAAGGGGCCGGGAAGCAGGCCTTCCTCCTCCAGGCCCTGGCGGACGCCCTGCTCCATGGTGTCGAGGACGAGGTCCAGGTGGGCCTGAATATCCTTCTCCGTCGTGCCCATGACCGCCATTTCGTTTTCCAGGATGATCCGGTGCAGCGGTTTGCTCCGCTTTGCCGCCAGGTTTCGGAAGGCCGTCATGCTGCCGTAGGGATAGACCGGCTCGCCGCGCACTGCGGGCTTCTGTCCCTTCCAGGTAAAGAAGCCGCCGCCGGTGGAGTAGTATTCCCGCGAGAAAAGCTCCGTCCCGCTGTCGTCGACCAGTTTCATTACCAGCGTGTTGGCAAAGGGGTAGTGGTGTTCGACCTTGTCCCAGACGATCGTATCCTGGCCGATGGTGAACTTGACGCCCCGGATGGTGAGAGTGTAAGTCTTTTTTTCATCGGCCAGTTCCTCCATCAGTCCGGTATCGCAGCTTTCCGCCTTCTGACCCAGAAGGCCGGCAATGATGGCGCGATTGGTCCGGTGCCCCCTGCCGGTGCTGCTCAGGCTGCCGAAGAGGTGCGCCTCGATCCGCCGCGCCCGGGTCAGCCGGTCCCCGGGAAGGTTTGAAACCGCCTCACGAAAGTTCGCGGCTATCCTGAGGGGCGCAATGGTGTGTGAACTGGAGGGACCCGGACCGATCTTGAGCAGATCGGTAATGGAAGTCCGAATAACCCCGACGGGGGGACCCTGGTAACACCTGACCCCTTCCCTGTTGGTGAATGCCCTGGCGGAGATTCCCCGCCCACAGGATGGTACCGTTTTCATCATGACGCCGATTCCCGCCGAGGAAACCAGCGCCGCCTTGAGAAAATCACGCCGATCCATAGGTGATACCTCCTTGTCTGACTGCATACTCGATACGGCACAGGGGACAGGGCGTCCCGGATTCATGAGAACTCCGTCATGACCCACAAGCTGCACTGTTACTCAAAGTTGTTTCAGGATAAACTGTTTCACCGACCATCGATAGATAAGGAATGAAACGGGGAGCATGACGGCGATTCCCACCAGACTTGCAACTGCCTGCATGTTCCGGACGGATGTCCCGAGCGCCCCCATGAGGAGACCCACCGCGGCACCCGCCAGAAACCCCGCGGCGGCCGTAACGATGGTTGACATGACAAGGAAGATAATCCATGCCTTGAAGAATTTCACCTGTCTCATTTCATCTGCATTCATCGGTCTTTCTCTCCTCCGTTGTCTCTTCGTGATGATCCTTTCGAAGGCGTTTCATTGGTGCTTCTCTGCGCGCATTTTCCCTCTTCAGGTGTTCATCGAGGTTCCCGCTTTAAATGACTCGGAATCATATGCGGCATGTCTGAAAACCATACCGTCAAAAATTTATTTGTCAACGTATTTTATCCAGTTGCATGGCAACAGCCCGGGACGGATTCATTGTCGGTATTGACCGGAAAGACTCCCATCCGGCTTCAGCGACATTTCACCTTTGATCTTTTTTCACTCCGCCCACCTGTGATAGAATACATTTCGAACCGTCATGGGTTCGGGGGGACATCAATGAGGAGGTATGAATCATGAAAAAATGGATTATCGGGGGCATCGTCGTCATTCTCGTTATCATCGCGGCGGTCCTGTTCGTGGGGATCTCCAATCTTGGTCCGATCATCAAGAACGCCGTCAACACCTACGGCCCTAACCTGACCAAGACCGAGGTGCGCCTCGGTGACGTGAAGGTGTCGGTACTGAAGGCGGAAGCGGAAATCAAGGACTTCTTTCTCGGCAACCCGAAAGGTTTTCAATCAGCCGGTGCCATCGGGGTCAATTCCGTCTACGTCGATGTGGACGAAAAATCCCTGACCGGCGACACGATCGTCATTAACCGGATAGAGGTGGCCGGTCCTGATGTCACCTATGAAAAGAAGGGAAGCACGGACAACTTCAAGACGATCCTGAAGAATATCCAGGCATCCACGGGTTCAGGCGCGGCCACCGGAAAAGAAACGGAAAAGAAGGAAGCGGGGAAAAAGATCATCATCAAGGATTTCATCATCAGGGACGGGAAAGTAACCCTGGCGGCTACCGAATTGGGAGGAAACCTCATCAGCACTCCGCTGCCCGACATCCATCTCAAGGACATCGGCAAGGAAAAGAACGGCGCTTCACCCGCCGAGGCCTTCGCCACAATCTTCAACTCCCTCTACGGTCAGATTACGTCGCCCGACGTCACGAAGCGCCTCAACGAACAGCTGAAGGGGTTGGGTACCACCATGAACACCTTGGGGAAGGAAGCGCAGAAACAGGTCGAGAGCGTCACCAAAGGTGTCACCGAGAACGTGGGCAAGACCGCCGAAGAGGGAATGCAATCCGTCACGAAATCCCTGAAGGGGTTAATGGGCGACTGATCGCAGGGATTGGGGAAGGATTTCCATGACGACGACACTCCTGCTCTTTCTCGGTGCGTCGATTGCCCTGACCGTCGCACCCGGTCCCGACAACCTCTTCGTGATCACCCAGGGAATTTCACGGGGACGCAAGGCCGCCATTATCACGGCCTGGGGGATGTGCAGCGGCATCACGGTGCATACCGTGGCCGCGGCGGCGGGGATATCCGCCCTCTTCTATTCCTCCGCCCTCGCCTTTCAGGTGGTGAAGTACGCCGGCGCCGCCTACCTCCTCTATCTTGCCTGGAAGGCGGTGAAAGAATGGAATGTCTTTCTGCGACAGAACCGGTCCGGTGGGGGACCGACCGGGTCCACTCTCTTCAGGCGGGGCTTTGTCATGAACGTCCTCAATCCCAAGGTGGCTCTCTTCTTCCTGGCCTTTCTCCCGCAGTTTACCGTGGACGCGGCGGGAAGGATCGGGTTCCAGATGATCGTCCTGGGCCTGATCTTCATGATCCAGGCACTGATCATCTTTACCCTGATCGGCTTTTTCTCCGGTACAGTAGGCGAGATCGTCCTTCGGCGACCCTTTGTGGCCCGGTACTTTTCCTGGCTGTCGGCGGGTATATTCGCATCATTGGGCCTCCGGCTGGCCCTGATCGAACGGTAGCTGTTACTTCGGCAACAGGATATGACAAAGCGGTCAATCTCGCACATGCAGGAATCTATTGTCAGAGAGAAAGCCGGAGCGATACAATCGAGTCGCCCGACAGGCCTGTTTTCCCCCTCCTTTTCCGGGGTGAATTTTTATCATCGCAGGCCGAATTTCATATTGACGATAACCGTCACACATCATATACTGCCACGAACAGTCAGCGTTTGGTTTATACAATATTATCGGGAGATAAGCCCATTACCGGAACGCACTGCATTATCAATATTACCAGAGAGAGGAGAGAGAAACACCATGTAGCGTCCACACATGTATGAGCGTGGGGATCCATCGCTTCCCCGCGCCGGTGAGCGTATACCAAGTACCCTCAGAAAAAGGATTTAATTCGGCATTGGACCTGAGACAGCAATTCTCATTCTCTGACACCGCCCGTTGACGACATCTGTTTTGATATTGCGATGCTCAGTAATTTTCATTTGACCACGACGTATTGATCGACATTGACCCGGAAAGGACTATTTTATGAACCTATCCCTCATGCAGCTTACCGGAAAGATGAGGAAACTGCTCCTGCCATTGGTCTGCACCCTGCCGGCTGCCCTGTTCCTGTGCAGCGCACCCTGTGCCCTGGCGGAGAATGAATGGCATCTGTCCAACGATTTTTCTTACACCTATAACGACATAACAGGCCCGGGGAGCGATCAATCCTCCCTCACCGAAGGATTTCGCTATCTCGAAGCCATGAACACGAACGGCAGCGGCACCGCGGGCCAGGTGAAGTACCACTTCAATACGGGATTCAGACTGAGCGACGATTCCCGCAACGATGTGCGGACCTTCTCGCTCACCACGCTGCAGGGCCGTCTCACCAACGAGACCCATACCCTCAGCATGGGCGATGTCTTTGAATCCTTTTCTCAGTATTCGCTGAGCACGGCCGTCAAGGGCGGCGCTTACCGCTTCGCGGGAACCGGAGCACACGTCCCTGAAATCACGTTCCTTTTCGGCTATGCCAATCCCCGCTGGGACAACTTCTGGGAATTGGGCGACGACCGGGTGGAGGCAATCAAGCGGGAAGCCTGCGGCGCCCGGATACTGCAACCCTTCACGGACACCTTCGAAGTCGGATTGAGCCTGGTCCGGTCATACGATACCGACCGGATCTTCGACACGGACA
>CAYTUH010000056.1:0-10855 GCA_964441165.1 uncultured Syntrophaceae bacterium | reverse complement strand
GCTGCCGCAACTATACCGTTTATTTCCATACATTTCACGGCTTTTTCGAGGTCAACCTCTTCAAAGGGTACGAAAAATCCGATGCCCACATTCGAAAGTACCGTATTCACGGCACCGTATTTTTCGATTACGCGGTCACGGAATGAAAGAATGCCAGGCCGATCGGTAATGTCGATTGTTTCGAGGAGGTGCTCTCCATGGGACGAAAGCTCTTTCTTCAGTGTATTGATACCCTCTTCGTCGACATCAAATCCGGCAATATTCCAACCCCTTCCCGCAAGAATCTTTGCAACTTCACGCCCCATACCCTGCGCAAGACCCGTAATGACGACTGCCCTGTTCATCGAACCGTCCCTCCCTTCTCCCATCGGGTTACTGCGGCAACGATACGCCCTGCATATCATGCCTTACTGTTGTGATTGTCGATACCACTCCCCCATCTGCTTCATCGATACTTCGAAATCGGGGTATATGAACCGGTAACCCGTTTTCTTCAACTTTTCGTTGCTCACTATGTAATCGTCGTAGAGGTAGTTCACCGCGTCATATTCAAGGTCGGGCACCCGTCCCTTTCTTTTCGATACCATGCCGTCAACCCGTGCGGCGATTTTTACGATCCCGAGGGGAATATGCAGTTTCGGCGGTTTCATGCCAAAGGTCTTCGAGGCGAGCACCAGAGCCTCCTCCAGTGTAGGGTGGCTGTCTTCGGCGATATTGAAGGCCTCACCCACCACATCGTCGAGACGGGACAGATATTCAACCGCCGCCGCCACGTCTTCCGCACGCACATTCGAGAGACGCTGCCTGCCGCTTCCCGGAATCGCTGAAATCGACGTGGCCCGCGAAAAGGCCTTGCCCGCGCCATCGGTGCATCGCGGTCCGTAGACCGTGCAGGGTCGTGTAATGATCGCCGGCAACCCTTCATCGATCCTCTTCCTCACGACATCTTCTCCGTCGCGCTTGCTTCTGCCGTAAGCATTCTGCGGTTCCCGCGGATAACCCTCGGTGAAGGGTGTCCCGTTATAGGGCGCATAGACACTTGTCGACCCCACATGGACATATCGTTTCACCCGCGCCTCAAGGGCTAACTTCGTAATACGATCGACACCCGCCACATTTGTCGGATAAAGGTCCTCGTATTGCGTAGAGAGATTGCAGACCGCCCCTAAATGAAAGACCCGGTCAACATCACCCTCGAACAGTGCCGGGAGTGTCTCCGGCCTGGTGAGATCGGCCCCGACAAATTCCACGCCCCGTTCATCAAAGAAAGAGGTGTCCTTTCTCGGACGGGCCGTTGCCCGCACCCTGACGCCCTTTTGTGCCAGATATTCCACAAGATGGCTCCCCATAAAACCAGCCGCACCCGTCACCAGCGTTATACCGGTAAAATCCATGCCACCCTTCCCTCCTTTATCCTGTTGGCGTCTCTGCATCATGTTTTCAAAGGCACGACTTCGTCCTGCCTTATTCCATTTTATGCATGGCCGCTCATGTGCGGGCAGTTTCAGGGTTTTCCGCCTTGTCGGCGTCGTCCAGGGGTTTCACGTCCTGCATCGGACCGAAAAGTCCTTTCTCAATCAGGTCGATCATGAGTGTGTAGAGCCTTTCGGGGTCGATCGTTGCGATCTTGAACCGATCGGACTTGTTGGTGTGGAGAAAGATGCCCTTGTTGATGGCGGACATCAGGTGATAAAGGAGTTCGGGGTCGTAGTTCCTCAGCAGATGCCTGTTCCGAGGCTTCTCGATGACGCCGGTAACCTCATCAACCATGGCACGGTTCCACATTTTGATTCTCCGGATCAGTTCATCGGGTATATGACCGTCAAATTCCTCTGACCCCATCGTCCAGAAGAGACGCATGAATTTTTCATTCTGTTTCGTGAAGGTGAAAAGCGCATCGGTAAGTCCGCGCAGTAATGTATCGAGGGGAATATCTTTTTTGATAAGCTTCGTCAGTTGAAGGTGAAGCTGTTCCAGATAGTCGTCAAAGACATGGACAAAGAGGGCGAGTTTCGACGGGAAATGGCTGTAAACGGTCCTTTTCGTCACGCCGGCATGGTGTGCAATCTCGTCGACGGTGATGTTGCGGTAGCGCTTCTCCACGAAGAGTTCTCGTGCAGCCTGGAGGATGGTGAGGCGGGTGAGTTTCTTGTTGAAACTGTGCTTGCTGTTCATGGCGCCCTGCCTTTTCAGGATTGTTCCGTTACGGCCTTTGCCATTTAAAGTATACTTTCGGTATACTAAATAAAGATACACACCCTGTCAAGACTTTTATTTCCACGATAATGTTCCATGTTACAAAAGATTAATACACCTTATTTCATACTGTTGCATTGTTGCACAGCGCTTTTTCATGTGTATACCGCAAGTATAATTATTCTACCATGAGGTACAAACCTGACCGTTACGGGCCTGCGATATCCCATGAACCTTCACGGTCCATGCAGCAGTTGAATATTGGAAATTATTCTGTGCATGCGTCGGCAGGTTCCGCCCTGCCAGTCGTTACCGGAACCACTTCAGCGGTTCACGGGGTTTCTGGGCGCGTTTCCTGTCAATGAAACACTCGAGACGTCCCTGTAAAAGTGCCGTTTTAATGAGGATTTCTCTCACCCGGTGTGAATGGGCGGCGAATTTTTCTCTCCTGGCATGTTTGGCATGAAAGCCCCTGGTAAACCGGGCAAAGTCTTCTTCCGCTTCATCACGCGCGATGATCGCCTTTGCCGCCAGCGTCCCCGAGATGATTGCCCCCACGATACCGTATCCCCAGAAGGGTTCGATCATGCCTGCCAGTGTTCCCGCACATATCAGGTCCCCCGAAAAAAGCCTGACATCGGCCGGCACGGCCATCTTCACCGAACGCCATGGCTCGGGATAGGGTTCACGTCCCAGTGATAAAAGTATCTCCTTGTAGTCGGCCTCGTCCCGCTGCGTCAGGGGATGACGTGAAAAAAGCAGGTTGTAATCGAGCCCGCTGACCTGTGCCGTGTAGCCGTATTCGGTGGTGAAGGAACCCATGAATATATTGCCTGTGGCACGCTGATCATCGATTTCCCGGTGTGTCCACCTGCCGTGAATCATCGTGCAGGAGATGCCGAGGCTTTCGTATATTTCCGGCGAAAGCCCCGTAGCAACGATGGTACGGGGCGGTACCTTCGACAGATCGAGTTTTCTGCCGAACTCGAAATCGACACCTTCGTCGCCGGCAATCGCAAAGAGGTGATTGTCGATCGATGAGGCCCGCGGTCCCCGTTCGACACAGTATGCTCTGTTGTGCCGTGTGTAGGGAGGAAAGACGAGCAATTTATTACCGTAGTAAAAGGTGGGATAGGGATCGGTCCGTATAAAGTCTTTCCTCAGGTCGATTCCCGTGTAGTCCACGAGTTCATCCAGCTGTGCCGGCGTGGTGTGAACCGACGGATGGAGGGCGGGAGACCCTCCCACATCTTTCTGTTCATCGTGCACGACCGCCCTGACCCCCTCGCGTGCGAGTGCAATAGCGGCAGTCATTCCTGCGAGCCCGGCACCATAGACATGGATATCCATCGCCAGCGTACCCTCCTTTTTTACCGTTCCTTGAGATGTATCCCCCGGAATGCACCCACTTCCACGACACATAGGGCCCCGGCCTCTTAACATCGTCGGATATTGATGCTTACGACACCATTTCTTCGATGATATCTTTCACCGGCCGTATTTCCCTGATAAGCGCGCTCACCTGCCCCGCCCCCGCCGGAAAGAGATCGAGATTGCCCGTCGTCCACGCCTCCACGGCCTGCATGAGATTGTACGCCTGGCCGAGATCCACGTCGGGATCGTCCATTTCCCGCTGCAACTTCCGGCTGACAACAACGCGCATCGTCATCGGCCCGATCGGGAGGAGTGTGGTCCCCCCGTCGCCGCATTGAAGAATTGCTTCCTTCCACTCCTTCGGCGCGGGACTTTCCTCTGACGCGATAAACCGCGTACCGAGTTGCACCCCCTGGGCACCAAGGGCGAGAGCCGCCCGGTAGCCCCGTTTATCGGCGATTCCTCCCGCTGCGACCAGAGGGACATTGACGGAATCGGCTACCAGCGGCACCAGTACCATGCTCGACGATTCTGGTTTCAGAGAACGCAAGCCTCCCGATTCGAGACCCGAGACCACCACGCCGTCGACACCGGCACCCTCAGCCTTGATCGCGTAGGGCAGCGCCAGAACGACGTGAAGCCCTTTCATTCCCAGGGCATGAATCTTCGGATAAATCCCCGCGGGAGAGCCTGCCGAGGTGGTCACTGTCCTGATCCCTTCCTCTGCAAGCACTTCAAGCAATTGTTCATTGGCGGGATTCATGCTCATGAGATTTACACCGAAGGGCCTGTCCGTCAGTTCACGTACCTCTCTGACGAGACGTCTCGCCTCCTCCGGATCTCCGGTAAATCCCATGGCGAGCATGCCGAATGCGCCGGCATCGCTAATGGCCGCCACAAGGCGCGGGCTGTTCAACGAGCCGACAGGACCCTGGATGATTGGATGGGTGCACCCGAGTATATCGAGCAGTAACGGCATGGTTCTTCTCCTTTCATATTTTCGGAAGTAGTATCCTGCCACGGACACCCGGTATTGTTCCGGTGAATCCTTTCATTGTCACCTTTCCAGTTCATAGACACCGATACCGTCGCGGCACATGCTTCCCAGATAGAGATGTCCGTCATGTTTCCGGGCTGAGGTGATCCCTCCCATGTGCGTTCCGGAAGGTTCATGCAGACTTCTGATAATTTCTCCCTTTTCATTGACGGCAAGAACGAGACCGTAGGATTCCGGTTCCGGCCGGAGAAAGCGGGGAAGTTTTGATATAAGCATCTTGATGAAGGGGTATCGATGGATCATGTCCATGATGTCATTCCGGAGGGTGAACAGGGCAATCCAGAAGGTCCCGCTGCCGTCCGACGATACCCCGTCGGGAAAACCGGGGAGATTGTCGATAAATACTTCGCTGCTTCCCCTTTTCGGCCCCCTGAGCCAGTATCGCGTGAGGCGATAGCGAAAGGTTTCGCAGATCACCACGAAGTCTTCCTTTTCCGAAAGCGCCACGCCATTCGGGAAATAGAGGTCCTTGATGAGCACCGACGTTTTTCCCGTCTTCGGTTCGTAGCTCATGAGCCTGCCGTGGGGCTTCGCTTCGAGAAGCTCGTAGAAATAATCCTTCTGATAGAATGTGTCGCTGCTGTCGGAGAAATAGATCCTTCCGTCGCCTGATATATCGAGGCCATTGGCGAATTTGAAGGGTACACCCTCCGCAGACACGGCCAGTGTCGACACCCGTCCTGCTCCGTCAATCGAGATGAGTCCCCTGTATGCGTCGCATACGTCAAGCCGCCCCATGTCGTCAAAGTGAAGACCAAGAGGCCTTCCCTTTGTTTCGGCAAATGCCTCCGTCGCACCGTCACCGGTAACCCTTACTATCTCACCCTTCCCTGTGCCCGTGTAGAGGCGGCCTTTCGCATCGAAGGCCACATCCTCCGGTCCGTCAAGTCTCTGATCCACCAGCACTGCGGCATCTTTGAGAAGCTCCTTCGGTGCAAGGACGCCTGTCAGTTCAGGTCCGGCCGGCGGTCGATAGGCGGCGGGATCGATGGGCGAGGGCACGACCGCAAAATAGACGACCACCAGAACGATAATTACAAGAAGGACGATGCCGATTTTTTTTATCACGCAGCACACTCCCACGTTTCCAAGGAATCCAAAAGCGGTTTTTTCATTACCCGGTAGAGTTCAGCAATCAGAAAAATCCTTTCAGAATTTCTTCGACAGCCTTTCCCGGAACTCCGCCGTTTCCGGCGGGTCCCAATTTCTCCTTCAACTTTTCAAGCCCCCTGTCGAGACCTTTTTTCATGTAGTAATTCGTCAGGGCATTCATTACATACTCGACATCAAGAAAGGGAACCGGTTTTCGTATGGCGCCTTTCAGGGTAATGGGCAGCACCATCATGTTGTCGTTGTTCAAAAGCGCCTTCAGTATGTCGGCTTTCTGCGTCAGTTTCTCGGAATGCCGTTTCGACAGTATCACCGCACCTTTCATGTCCAGCGCCATTTTTACGATGTCGACGGTACCCTCGAGCCGGGCCACCGAATCCGTTTCCTTGCTCGTCTGAATATTCTTCAGGACCAGCGGCTTCACCTTCACGATACCTCCGGCCATATCGAAGGTTCCATCCAGTGAATCGAATTTCGTCGTTGCGTGCTGCGCCGCGCCGGCACTCCCGTAGCTGATAAACTGACTGACGCCTTTCAGCCCGAAGAGGCTCTCCAGGACACCGTCGACAAGGCTGAAATTCTTCCACTCCCCTTTTTCAAGGACGACATCTCCCTGCGATTGGAGCAGGGACTCTTTTCCCGTCTTCGGCCCTCCCCTGGCCTTGACGCTTCCCGACAACTTTCCGGAAAATACGCCCTTATGCTCCGTCAGCGCGGCGAGCATCGCATCGACATCGACATGTTCAACGGTGGGCGTGAATTGCCATTCCTGTGTTTTGAGAACATAGGACCCCTTTCCCTTTATGATCCCGTCGAAGGCGGCCACGCTGAAGGAATTGATTTTCAATTGCTCAGGATCAGAGGCAAAATCGGAGGTCATGGTACTGAAGGGCATCGACATGATTTCTCCGGCGCTGACGGCGAGTGTCCCCCGGCTTGAAAGATCCTTTTTCATCCGGCCCTTCAGGTCGAGCTTTATTCCCTTCAGCATGCCGGTCCGGGGTTTCTCCGTCGTTGCCGCCTCTTTCGCGGGCGGCAGCGCAAACTGCAACTGCCCGGATGTCGCCTGAAACGCGAGTGACGCATCATCGAAAAGACCGGAAGCCGTTGCATGGACGGCCAAAACTCCTTTCAGGTCATAGGGCTTCAGACAGGGCACCAGTCCATCCCATCCCTCGAGCGTGACGGGCCGTGATTCTAGATCAAGTGCAAAGGTTGGTACATCCTTTTTGACTTCAACATTCCCCGATGCATGCGCATTGAGAGTGTGCAGGACAAGATCCATGGCAGCCAAAGAGAACGTGCTTCCCTTTTTACTTCCTTTCAATGCGAGTGAAAGCGGCATTCCCCCGGGTTTTTTGAACAGTTCACCGTAAGCGATGGTCATCGCCGTGGTATCCACACTGGTATCGATATTGAACTGTGTCATCTTCCCCGAGGAGGAAATCCGAATCTGCGCCGGCCCCGCAAGGGCGAGTTCGGCGGGAATCGCGCCGGTATACTGGGGGAAGAGCGCGATCAGGTCGGCCGGTTCAAGCGCGCCGGTATCGGTGGCAATCTCCCACCTCGGTTCCCTGAGGAAATCCTCTATTTTCCCCTTGAGAACGAGCCTGTTTTTATTGAGCGTCAGTGCTGCCTCTTCGATTGACAGTTGCCCTTTCTGATAATCAAGAGATGTCCTGCCTGCAAGCTTCGCATTTACCTTTCCTGATGAACTTCCCCCATCTTTACCGTGCTCCTGAAAGACGAAGTCCACCACGTTTATCATCTCCTCAAAGGCGACAGACGTCCCGAGAGAGCCCTGTGCCTTGATCTCCGCACTGGCCATTCCTGAATGTATCTTCACCGGCATCACCGGCGGCAGTTTCGCAAGTGCAATGGACGTCAGAGACAGTTTCAGATTAAAGGGGGCATGGTTCAGATCCATCGATTTTCCGAGCGGTCCCACCGTACCCGCGAGGCGAAAATTTTTCCCGCCGCTTTTCAGCACGTCGGCGCTCAGATCGATGTCCATTGGTGTGTCCACCGACACAGCCCGTGCCGTGAGATTCAACATGTCGATTACCAGCGGTGCTGCTCCCGGGAATGTCTTTTCATCTCGATAGATTACAGTTCCGTTCACAATCTTGAGATCGTCCAGGGAAAGGGGAATCGGAAGGGCTGTCGTCGGCGCCTCTTTTCCTTCACCCCCGGCGGCCCATGCAAAGCCACCTGTCCCGCCGCCGGCAGTTCCCTTTTCACGGACCGGGTTGCCGAAGTTCAGGGACACCTTTTCTTTCGATCCCTTCTTTAATGCATCGATGATGTCGTCAAAGCTGAAAACGCCCTCTGCATTTTTTGCAATCTGCAGGAGCGGTTTTTTCAGTATCACTTTGACCTGGACACTGTCAAGCCTGAGAAAATCGTCCTTTGAAAATTCAGGGTTGTCGGATATACGCAGGCCCTGAAGTTCCGCACCGAGTCCCGTCAATACGGTGAGTTCGACATGCTCAAAATCGATGTCACGATTGATATAGTGCTGAACGCGCTTAATGATGGGTGTCTTGTATCGGTCAAGATCGACGAGAAAGGGCGCCACGACCAGGAGTATCAGACATATGACCAGGATAATGACAATGCCTATTCCAAGTTTTTTCATGGTCACCTCCCGAACAGGATTTACCATTAGGGGTTATTGATTCGTTTCGGCCGGTCATCTGGCGATCGGCGTAATATGCGCCTGTTCCGGCACGAAGGGTGAAACGCCCTTGTCGGCCGCCTTCCGATGGAACCTGAAAAACGGCCGTGACGCACACTCTCTATTCCTTCACGAGTTCGCCCCTGAAATCGGTATGTACCGGATGACCGCTTTACTCCTTCTTCTTTCCTTTTTTTGCCTTGCGGGCCATCTTCTCCTTCAGAAGATCACCCAATGTTCCCATCGATGAAGGCGTGCTTTCCAGATATGAACGGAAATCGTCCTCATCAACGGGTCGGTCGGCGCCGTCCGTCCTGCCCGCCACGGCCGGCGTCAGTGAAATACGTTTATTTTCAATATCCACGGCTTCGACCGTCACTTCCATGGTCTGTCCGGTCTCGACCACCTCACCGGGATGATTTATTCTCTTGCCACCGCCCAGTTTTGAAATATGAACGAGTCCGTCCACGCCGTCCTCGAGGGTGACAAAGGCACCGAATTTCGCCAGACGTGCCACTCTGCCCGTGTGTGTCGATCCCTGGGGATATTTTGTGCTCACTCCTTCCCACGGATCGGGCATTGCCGCCTTGAGACTGAGCGAGACCCGGTCATTCTCCCAATCCAGGTTCATGATCACCGTTTCCACTTCCGTTCCCGTTGACAGCACCTCGTTGATATCGTCAATCCGCGCCCATCCGATTTCCGATATCGGAATCAGTCCATGTATGCCGCCTATATCGACAAAGGCGCCGAATTTCTGGATCGACACCACCGTCCCCTTGACTTTCATGCCTTCCCGCAATTCATCTTTCAGGACCTCTTTCTGCGCACGACGCTCCGCTTCCAGTATGGCCCTGTTTGAAAGGATGACATTGCGGCCCTCTTCGCCATATTCGCTGATGAGAAAGGACATGCGCTGGCCCACATATTGGGAGGAATCTTCAACCCGCTGCAATCCCATCTGGGAAAAGGGACAGAAGGCCCTGGTATTGCCGGCGATCCGGACCTGGAATCCCCCCTTGATTTCTTTTTCGACGAGTCCTTCAACGGGGATTTCATTGCTCCAGGCGTGTTCCAGAAAGTTTCGACCTGCCTCACCGCTGGTGATTCTGGTCGTGAAGAGCATTTCGTTGTTGCGGGACGACAGGAAATATGCCGATATGGTATCGCCTGTTTTGACGGAGAGATTTCCTTCATCGTCGAGCAGTTCCTTCCTGTCCAGTGAGCCTTCGCTCTTGCCTCCCAGGTCGAGAAACACCCAGTCATCGGTGATGTCGACGATCCTCGCGTCCACGCGCTCTCCCGGCTTTAACCTGCCCGTTGTAATCGGACTTTCTTCCAAGAGTTCCTCAAATGACATGTCATCATTTTTGTCTTTGTCTGTCATGTTTCTATGGTCCTTTATAAAGTATTGATGCGTTTACCACTCAGCAGGCAGCCCTGACGTCCTTTCGGCACCGCACGCCCCTGTCATTGCCGCACACCTTTTCTTCAAGGTATTCCTCACGCACAGAATCAGTATTTGTACGGATAAAAGTGGTGGAAACAGAATCCTCCCGGATCGCTGTATGCGAGTTCCGTGGCGTCAAGACACTGCCCGATCATCTGTTTCGACACCTCTTCGTAATCGGATCTGCCCTCCTCTTCCTTCTTGCAGTCCATGCAGATTGCTTCGTGATCGTAAACGGAGAGAATTCGTTTATCCTCCGGTGCCAGTTTCTTATCACACCGCGGACACCGTATAACACAAATTATTTTTTCCTTCCATACGTCTGTCATGCTTACCCCTCCTTTTCCTGCACTCCTCACGGGATTGGCCTCTCCGGAACCGGAGGCATCCGCTGCCGCACTACCTCACATCCACTGCAAAAAGTGTCTTTCGTACTGGTCCTCAAGTATCCTTTTGTGATTCCATTCTTCTTCGGCAAGGTGACGGAACAGGCCTTCGAATGCCGTGCCTTCGTAATTCTGCTGCAGCTGCCGATACAGATCGGCGGCCCTTCGTTCCATCTTCATTGCATACCGCATAACTTCCTGCACATCACTGCTCTCATCTATCGCCGCATCAGGCATATAATCGCTGAAACTCAGGTCAGTCACGTCTTTCCTTCCGGCTGTCGGTGCAACGTTCCCCCTTTCCAGGGCTTCGTCGATCATGTCCAGGTGGCCGCGTTCCTGCCGCGCCAATTCCGAAAGGATTTTCCCTGCAGCGGAATCCTCTACGATTTTTGCGAACATCAGGTAGAGGTGATATGACTGGTCTTCTTTTGCGCGTGCGTAATGCAGGGCTTCCTCAAGTGGGGTAAAGCGCATTTCATTCTGCCTCCGCCATGTTTACTTCCACGACCCCTCATCGCTCCCCGCCTCACAGGCACATGCCCACCTGGTTTTTACGGGTAATTCTTTAATGTCTGACGGAACAGGAATCTATTTGATTCCTG
>CAYTUH010000055.1:0-10880 GCA_964441165.1 uncultured Syntrophaceae bacterium | reverse complement strand
GTCCAACGATGTAAACAGGAAACCTGGGACACCTGGATGACGCCGGCCGGGGCCGACGGAAAGGCTGCCCTGAAGCAGGTTGAGGAAGTCAAGAAAACTTTTTAAGTATGGGAGAACATCGCACCTTTGGATCGTAATGCGATGGATTATCCTTAGCATTACTTGACGAGCGCTCCCGATTGAGAGGAGTGCAAGAGATGAGAAGAAAGGTTCCTTCATTTCCCTTCGCTTTTCTTCTCTTCTCTTGCTCGTCACCTATTACCGCCACATCACGCACTGCGTGAGATACAGACGTGGCATTCAGATTGAGGTCACACATGAGAAATCTGGCGCTTCTCACAAAAAAGGCTGACAAAGTCGCTTATTATGTCTCTACCGCCGGAGCGATTATTTCCGGCCTGATTGTGGCATTCACGACAATCATGATTTTCGCGAATGTCATCAACCGGCAGTTTATCGGACAGATCTGGCTGTTCGTTGAAGAATACACGGCCCTCGGCATGATTCCCATGGCATACCTCGGCATGGCCTATACATTGCGGTGGAACAAACACATCTATGTCGACGCCGTCATTACACGCTTTTCCCCCAAAACTCAAACCATTGTCTCCATACTGGTTTCACTCTTCAGCCTGGTGGTGCTTGCGTTCATGATCGAGCGGAGCTGGAACTGGTTTGCATACACCTGGTCGGAACATATCCTGAGCGACGGCCCCATGAGAACACCCCTGTGGCTCTTCAGCCTGAGTGTTGTCATCGGGTTGTTCATGTATTTTTTCGATACGCTGTTTTTCATGATCAACAAAATCCTGCTATTGGCAGGCAGCACGACTACCCTCGAATTTCACGAGGAATAACGGGGAAATGAAAGCTGGGACACCTATCATGACTGATCACGAAAAGGAAAAGAAAAGGAGAGAACTCTTTTGGAAAGTGTAGCTTTTGACCTGACGATCATTCTGTTTTTCCTGTTTACGTTTCTTGCATCCGGCATGTGGATACAGTTCGCTCTTTACGGGGTGGCGCTCTTCGCACTCATGCTGCTTGGCAAAGGCGGCATGCACGGTATGCTGGGCAGTCTGCTTTTTAACAGTGTTTCATCCTATTCTCTCGTCGCCATCCCCCTGTTCATCTTCATGGGAGAGGTGCTCATCAAGAGTGGGAGCAGCGTGCCCTTGTTCCGGGGGGTTCAGAAAATACTCGGGCCTTTTCCCGGCGGCATGCTTCATACCAACATCATCAGCTGCAGTATCTTTGCGGCATGCTCGGGATCCAGCACCGCTACCACGCTTGCCATCGGCGAGGTGTCCTATCCCGAACTGACGAAGGCGGGCTACGACAGGAAAATAACCCTGGGATCAATCGCCGGAGGAGGATCGCTCGGCATTCTCATCCCCCCCTCGATCCTGATGATCATATTCGGCTCGATCACGGGCAACTCCGTCGGCAAGCTCTTTATCGGCGGCATCATACCGGGAATCATGCTGGCCGGTCTTTTCATCATCTGGATTGTGATCATGAGCTTTTTGAAACCCGATCTGATGCCGAAACGAATACCCTTTACACGAGACTACCCCAGGGCTGTTTTGTCGGCCATGAAGGATATCTGGCCCGTCGTGGTACTCCTCCTTATCATCATGATCAGTATTTACGGCGGGTACGCCACGCCGACGGAAGCCGCGTCGGTCGGCGCGATTTTCAGCATATTGATCGTTGCCTTTGTGTACAGAAAACTCACGGTCCAGGTCATCATCGAATCGCTCAGGAAAACGGTGTTTCTCACGTCCATGATGATGATCTGCATCGTCAGCGCCCGTGCGTTGGGACTTGCCCTGTCAATGCTGAAGGTCCCCATGTTTCTCAGCATGTACGTCCAGTCCCTCGATGTAAACCGGTATGTTGTCTGGGCGATCCTGGTCGTTATCTATATGCTGCTCGGTTGCCTGATTGACGGAATGGACCTGATGCTTGTCACCACGCCGGTATTCTATCCGATAATTGTAAACATACTCGGGTTCGACCCGATCTGGTTCGGCGTCACGCTTGTCATACTCCTGGAGATGTCGTTGCTTACGCCCCCCGTCGGGTTCAACCTTTTCGTCACTCACGGCATAGGAGGGGGTGGTAAGCTCGTGGAAACAATTGCAGGGGTTCTTCCCTTTGTCATGATCATGCTCCTGAGCATTGTGATTTTCACGATTTTTCCGTCGTTCGTCACCTTTCTGCCGTCACACATGGCATATTAGATGCCTGACTGATCCCGGTAAGACAGGCTTGATGCATCAAACCTTAACATAACGAATAACGAGGAGATAAAAAATGTCCAGAACCCTTGGGCTCGCAGCCATTCAGATGGAAGTTCATGACGGCAGTGAAAATATGGCACGAATGTACGCGAAGATTAAAGAAACGGTAAAATATTTTCCCTGGGTGGAGCTGATTGTATTCAGTGAAAAGTGTATCTTCGGCCGTGGAAACGCTTACGCAGAACCGATACCGGGAAATACGACGGAGGAATTATGTCAAATGGCCCGCGAATTCGGAATATGGCTCTTGCCCGGATCAATGAATGAGAAAACCTACCGAAGTATCTATAACACGACCGTCGTCATCAATCCTCAGGGTGAAATCGTCACCACCTATCGTAAAATGTATCCGTGGCGCCCTGTCGCAGACTGTAAATCAGGCAAAGATTTCTGTGTCTTCGATATCCCCGGACGTGCCCGCCTCGGAGTAACCATCTGTTATGACCAATGGTTCCCTGAAGTCGTACGGCAACTCACCTGGATGGGAGCTGAAATCATTCTCAACCCAATCCTCACCACCACTATCGACCGCGACGCGGAACTTGTTATCAGCCAGGCCAACGCACTCTTCAACCAGGTATATTTCGTCAGCGTGAATGGTTTGTGTGACGGCGGAAACGGCCATTCGATCATCGTTGACCCAAATGGCCGGATTTTACAGAAAGCAAGTGAAATCGAACAGATTATCCCTGAAGTCATAGACCTTGACCTTCTGGCACGGGTCCGGGAAAATGGGACATTAGGGATGAATCAGGTGTTAAAGAGTTTTCGGGATGAGGGGCACAAATTCCCCGTCTACTCAGGAAAAAATAGTTGCGAAGGAAGTTTCGCCCAACTTCGAAGTCTCGGATACAAGTATAAGGTGTGACACGGGCAAGGCGCCCACCCATGATCGACCACACCCCCGTGCGAACGAGGCAAAGCCCTGCAGCGACGGTTTCCCTTCCGACATGACGGAAGGGAACCATGCGGGGCACGCGCCTACCGGGGAGGCTCTTTCCGCAGGCCGTATTTTATCATTTTCAGCTGGAGCCCCTTTCGGCTGAAACCGAGCTTCTGGGCCGCCTTGCTGATATTCAGGTTGCATTCCTCCAGGATCTTCATGATCATGGTCTTTTCCAGTTCTTCGGTCTTGCTCTTCAGGATATCCCGGGGCGTCTCCCCTGATTCGGTGATGCTGCCGTCCGGCCCCGTCATGGCGGAAAGCTGGATTTCCGGCGGCATGTTATCCGGGGTGATGGTATCGCCCGAAGCCAGCAGCACGAGACGCTCCATGAGGTTTTCCAGTTCCCGGATATTACCGGGCCAGTGGTAGTCCGTGAAGAGTTTCATCACCTGCGGATCGATCTGTCTGATCTCACGGCCGAGCTTTTTATTGAAGCTGTCAAGAAAATAACGGGCGAGACGTTCGATGTCGTCCTTCCGCTCGCGGAGCGGCGGGAGATTGATCGGCAGCACGTTCAACCGGTAATAGAGGTCCTCTCTGAAATTTCCCTCCCTGACTTCCTGAAGCAGGTCCCTGTTCGTCGCCGTCACGAGCCTGACGTCGACCTTGATTGTCTGGAGACCGCCGACCCGCTCGAACTCCTGCTCCTGAATAACCCTGAGAATTTTCGCCTGCATGTCCTTCGGCAGATCGCCGATCTCATCGAGGAAGAGAGTACCTCTGTGGGCCAGTTCAAATCTGCCCGGCCTCTTGTGGGTCGCGCCGGTAAAGGCCCCTTTCTCAAAACCGAAGAGTTCGCTCTCCATGAGATTTTCCGCGATGGCGGCGCAATTGATTTTAATGAAGGGCCTGTTTCTGCGGGGGCTGTTCATATGGATCGCCCGGGCCAGCAGTTCCTTCCCCGTCCCGGTCTCGCCGGCGATCAGCACGGTGGTCGTCGCCGGCGCCACTTTCCGGATGAGCCGGTATATCTCGACCATGCGCCTGCTGGAACCGATAATGTCACCGTGGCCCTCTTCGTCCGACGCCGACGCCGGTTCACTGTCATTCAGCGCACTGGTCTTGAAGGCCTTTCCTATAATATTTTTAAGGTCATCCTGATCAAAGGGCTTCGTGATATAGTCACAGGCACCCTTCTTCAGGGCGTCCACCGCCGTCTCCACGGTACCGTGGGCGGTAATGATGATGACGGGGATCGAGGGATAGTGCGTCTGTATCCGGCCGAGGAGTTCAAGGCCGTCGAGGCGCGGCATTTTCAGGTCCGTGACGACGACCGCCACGTCGCCCCTTTCGAGCACCGAGAGCGCTTCAAGGCCGTCGGAAGCCGTCACGACGTCATAGTGTTCCTTTTCCAGCATGGCCTCAAGAACGAGAAGCATGTTCAGTTCGTCATCGACCAGCAGTATTTTTTTCATGATCTGTGTCTATCCGGTTTCATGTTTTTTCATCGTCGTAGTTAGTACGGGAGCCATTCTTCTGTCAAGGCACCCGCCTTCGCTCCCCGGTCAGATTTTGATAAAAAAGGCCGTCCCTTCGCCGGGAGCGGTTTCCAGATCGATGCGGCCGCCGTGGTTCCGTATGATGCGCTGGCAGACGGAGAGGCCGAGTCCCACCCCCTTTTTCTTCGTCGTAAAAAAGGGTTTGAAGATATCCCTGACATGTGTATCGTCGATCCCCTTCCCGGTGTCACGGATGGTAATTTCCACGGTTCGGGCCCCGCTGTCCGCGATCCTTGCCGTTGCCAGAGTCAGTATTCCCCCTTCCGGCATGGCATCAATCCCGTTGAGCGCCATGTTCAGAATAACCTGGGTCATCTGTTCCCCATCCACCCTGACGCCCGGCAGATCCGCGGCGAGCGCTTCCTCAATAACGATATCCGGGGGCAGCCCCCCTGCCCTGAGCAGTGAGGTGACCCGGGTGATGATGCCGTTGATATTCTGCTTGCTCGCATCTATCGCATGGGGTCTGGTGTAATTGAGAAACTGCGACATGACACCGTTCAGCCGATCCGCCTCCTCCACGATCACGGTGAGGAGCTTCCGGCTTTCGAGAGCCTCCGTCTCGGAGTGCAGGTACTGCGCGGCGCCCTTGATAGCCCCCAGGGGGTTTCGTATTTCATGGGCAAGACCCTTCGCCATTTCCTCCAGGAATATCGACTTTTCCCGTTCGACCTCTTCATCGATGGCATAGAGCGATATGGACGCGTCGCTTCTCCCCTCAAAGAAAAGGTGCGCCGCCGCTTTCTTCAGGAGCATCTTCACCGGATCGATGAAAATGACGACGATGAACGATGCCATCAGGACGCCGTTAAAGGAGAGGCCTGCATTTTTCCCGAACAGTTCCATGACAAAGTAGAAGGTCGCCATGGCGAACGACACAAGGGCGGAGACGATGAGCGCCCTGACCATGATTTCATGCAGTTCCGGCAGGCGGCGGTAGGTAATGATGATCAGGGTGAAATAGATCAGCCCGGCGATGGCAATGTCGGAGAGGGGTGCCACATTGTATCCGGAGTGAAGCAGTATGTCTGAGAGGCTCAGAACCGCGGCAGCTGCACAGGCGATAGCCATGTAAATCATCCGCTGTTTTTCGACCCCCGGGGGTTCCTTTCCGATGGAGCCACCAAGGACGGCATAGCAGTAGATGATGGCACCCCCGTTGTAGAGGTACATGATCATATTCATGTAGGGCCACGAGGAACCGGATATCATGAGAAGGACACCCAGGAGGAAACTGCCCGCCAGGGTCGACAGTATGACCGTTCTCGATGGCGAAAGCTGCCGGCCCAGGAAGATCCGGCAGAACGAGATCAGCAGCGGCGGAATCGAGAGCGCGCCGAGATAGCTTATGGTTTTCCATATGTCGACGCTCAGGGCTCCGTAAAAGAAGCTCCCGCCTTTCTGGAAAAAGAGCGCAAGGCAGAGAAAGGCAAATGCCCGGTGGGTGGGGCTTTTCTTTTTTTTAATCAGCAGGGAGAGAGAAATCGTAAGGCTGACTGCTGCCAGGGCGAATGTTTCCATATATGGTTAACCACATCCCAATCTCAGGCCGCCGATGATATCGGCAAACCATCTCTAAGTCAAGGAGATGGGACTCACCTGGTGCGTAGTGCCGTTCCCGGTGCGAAGAGCACTACGCACCGGGAACGGGCGCTCCGCCGGACTCCCCGAATAACAAATATCATTATTACAGAGAGTTGGCCCCTTCAGCCCCGGGAGCTGACGCCTGGCACGGATGCTGCAATGTCAGGAGAACGGTGCCTCGCACCACAGCGCAAGAAAACGAGAGCGAAAAGGAGAAACATGGGTATGGATGGATCGTCGATCGCCGTTGCCTTTCCCGGTCAGGGTTCCCAGCATTCCGGGATGGGCAGTGACTTTTATGAAGATGTTCCCGCAAGCAGAGATGCCTATCACGAAGCGGCCGACGTGCTGGGGTGGGATGTGGCTGCCCTCTGTTTCGGAGAGGATGAGCGGCTCAATCTGACCGAATATGCCCAACCCTGCATCCTTGCCACTGAAATTGCCATGCTGCGGGGACTCCGTTCTCTCTACGGGTTCAATCCCCGATATTTCGGCGGTCACAGCCTCGGCGAATATACGGCCCTGGTTGCTTCCGGCGCGCTCCCCTTTCCCGAGGCACTCGAGATTGTTCAGCACCGGGGGCGGCTCATGCAGGAGGCGACACCCCTGGGAACGGGAGGAATGGCGGCGGTCATCGCCGACGATCTGGATGCGGAGATGCTGGGACAGCGGCTCGAGGACCTGCCCATTGATGTGGCCAATGACAATTCCGCGAATCAGGTGGTCATAAGCGGCCGATTGAGCGCCATGGCCGAAGCGGAGGAGCGGATCAGGGCATGCGTCGGCGACGGCCGGTCCCTTCGTTTCGTACCTCTGAATGTCAGCGCCCCCTTTCACAGCCCTTTCATGGATGCCGTCAAGAAACCCTTTCAGGAGATACTGTCGGGTATTCAGGAAAAACTGCACCCGGCCGGGGCGGAAAGGGTCACGTCAAATGTCACCGGCTTCTTCCATTCGAAGAGCACCGGGGAAATTATTGACCGCATGGTGTCTCAGGTAAGCACCACGGTACGGTGGAGAAAAAACATGGAAACCCTTGCCGCCTCGGCCCACGCCATCTTTGAAATAGGTCCCGGCCGACCCCTCAGGACATTCTTCAAGACCATGAATCTTGAATGTCGCTCCATTACGACAGTATCAGCGGCCCGGCGACTCTTTGAGCGGGGCGGGACCGTTCAGAACGATTCCGGGGAAGGTACGACGAATGATGCTCACGCCCCTCTCCCGCAGTCCTCAGGCGGGGAATAGCGACAGGGTCAATCAGGGGACGGGGACCCTCCCATCAGTATGCCGGCGGAGGGATGCAGACATTTCCAATCAGGAGAACGAGGAACGCATGGATTTCACTTTTACCGACGATCAGCAGATGTACATGGACACCGTCCGGAAATTTGTCAGGCAGGAGGTGCTGCCGAAGGTCATGGAGATGGAACGGGATCACCTATTTCCTTTCGATATCATCAACAAGGCATGGGGGGTGGGCCTGCTGAATCTTTCCATTCCCGAATCGGTGAAGGGATACGAAGTGGATATTCTTTCATCGTCCCTGATTGTCAGGGAGCTTTCCTACGGTGATACGGGTATTTCCACATCGGCCATGTGCAATGATCTTGCCAATGTGGTAATCGCTCTCCACGGAACGAAGGAGCAGAAGAAAGCCTTTCTGCGTCCCTTTGTGGAAGAACCCCTCCTTTCGTCTTTCTGCCTGACGGAACCCGGCGCGGGCTCCGACAACCTGGCGATGACCACATTCATGAGAAAAAGAGAGGACGGAAAGTACGTATTGAACGGCGAGAAGTGTTTCATCACCAACGCCTCCCACGCCTCGCAGTTCACCGTCTTCTGCAAGGTCGGAAAACCGGGGAGCATGATGATGGCCTGCGTCGTTATCCCCCACCTCTCTATTCGCGAGGGAGAGACCGTCTCCCTCCCCTCCGGCGGCCGGAGAATTTCCCTGCCCGGAGGCGGCACCCTGCTGACGGGAAAGCCGGAAGACAAGCTCGGCCAGCGCCTGTCGAACACGGCGACGGTGACCTTCGAGGATGTGGTCATCGAACATGACCAGATCATCGGCAACAGGAGACTCGGCTTCACCTATGCCGTCGATGTGCTCGACTATGCGCGGCCCAGGGTGGCGGCCATCGGCGTGGGTCTGGCCCGGCGTGCCCTCGATGTCACTCTGGAATATACCCGGGAGCGGAAGCTCTTCGGACAGAGGCTCTGCGACATGCCCGTGGCGCGGGACATGCTGGTGGAGATGTGGAAACGGGTTGAGCTGGCCGATCTGGCGCTGATGAAGGCGGCATGGAAGGTCCAGGAAGGGGCCGACGACCGGGGCCTTTATGCCTCCCTGGCCAAGAATGCGGCGGCCCAGGCGGCCCTTTTCTGCACCGGGGAAGGGCTGCACCTTCACGGCGGGTACGGCTTCATGTCGGACTATGAAATATCGAAGCTCGCCCGGGATGCCCACATCATCGACATATATGAAGGCGTCAGGGAAGTGCAGAACATGATTATCGGACGGGAACTGGTGTAGCGATGCTCTATCTTCACGGATCAGGTCACTATCACCCGGAGACCGTCATCACCAACCGGTTTCTGGAAGAACTGGACATCGGCTGCAGCGAAGACTGGATTGTGGAACGCGTGGGCATCCGCACGCGCCGCACCAGTCTCCCCCTGGAGTATATACGGGAGACACGAAACGGCGACCCGCGGGCGGCCTTCGAGGCCTGCGGGCTGACGAACGCCCGGACGGGGGCCCTGGCGGCCCGCCTGGCCCTTGCACGGGCCGCCGTGAAGACCGAAGATGTGGGAATGGTGGTGTCGGGAAGCTCGGCACCCGATTACGTGACTCCCGCCGAGGCGGCGACGGTGGCGGCGGAACTGGGTATCGACGCCCCCTCATTCGATCTGAATTCAGCCTGCTCCAGTTTCGGCATGCAGCTCAAGTTTCTCTCCGACATGAAACCGGAGACCCTTCCTCCCTTCATCCTGGTAGTCAACCCCGAAAACCTCACCCGCATCGTCGATTACTCCGACCGGCGCTCGGCCCCCCTCTTCGGCGACGGGAGCAGCGCAGCCGTCCTCTCCGCCTCGGTCCCCTCGACGATGGTCTTCGAAGAGTGCTGCTGCGATTCGAATCCGCTCTCCTGGGACAAGGTCCGTGTGCCGCGCCTGGGGCATTTCGACCAGGACGGAAAAGCGGTGCAGGGATTCGCCATTCGCAAAACCACGGACTACCTCAAAGAGCTGCAGGCGGCTCTTCCCGGGAAACCGGAACGTTTCAGGTTCGTCGGACATCAGGCTAATTTCGGCATGCTGAAGACGGTATGCGCGCGGTGCGGGGTCTCCGACGAGGAGCACTGGCACAATGTAATCGATTACGGCAACACGGGCTGTTCAAGCGCCCCCGCCGTCCTGAGTCAGCACTGGGAGGAACTGCGCGGCGGCGACCGTATCGCCCTGGTGATGGTAGGTGCGGGGCTGACCTGGGTGCGGACAATGCTGAAGATCATGGACTGAATCTCTCCCCCCGAGGGAGAGCGAACGAGGATAATGTGAACTACGCTGAATTCAAGAAAAAAGACCACTTTGAACTGGACGAGCTGATCGCCTTTGCCTACGGCCGGCTGGTAGATGATCCCCCCGGCGATTTCGATGCCCGGCTGCCGGCGCCCCCCTTCCTCATGGTGGACCGCATCCTGTCGATAAAAAGCGACGGCAGGAAGGGGTCTCTGGCGGCGGAACAGGATATACGGATGGATGCCTGGTACTTTCAGTGCCACATGCCCGGCGATCCCGTTCAACCCGGATGCCTCTGCGTGGACGCCATCTGGCAGCTGCTCGGGTTTTACTGCAGCTGGCGAGGAGGACTGGGCGGCGGCAGGGCCCTGGGCTGCGAGGAAATCGTCTTCAACGGACAGGTACGGCCCTATAACCGGACGGTCCGCTAAGAGATCGACGTGAAACGGGTTTCCCAGCTGGAAGAATAGGGTGAGAGTATCGTCAGCGGCGACGGCGGGGTGCACGTGGACGGCGAGCTGATCATGAGCGTCAGGAACGGGCGTACCGGAATCTTCAAGGGAATCGTCTATCCCGATTACCCGAAACAGTCGCCCAATTCGAGGGGCGGCATCATAAGGAGAAATCTGTGAGTGATTTTCAAGAACGAAGTTCCGATGCGGCATCGAAGCCGGTAGCCGTGGTAACCGGCGGCGGCACCGGGCTGGGAGCGGCCTGCTGCAGGGCCCTCTCCACGGCGGGATTCAGGGTCGGGATTCATTACCGGCGCAGCGAGGAGAAGGCAGCCGGTCTCCTGGGTCAGGCAGGGAACGGTTTTCTTCTGAAGGCGGACCTTGCCGACCCCGATGAGGTGGAGCAGATGGTGCAATCCATCAAGAGGGCGGCGGGCCGCGTCGATGTCCTGGTCAACAATGCCGGAGTATCGATCAACGGCGACATCCATACCATGAAGCTGGAAGACTTCGATCTGCAGCGGGGGATGCTGCGCGGCACCTGGTACCTTACCACGCGAGTACTGCG
>CAYTUH010000054.1:0-10925 GCA_964441165.1 uncultured Syntrophaceae bacterium | reverse complement strand
CCTCATCGGCATCAGCATCGACTTTTATGAGAATGTGACTTGCCTTGACCTGTTCAGGCTGAACAAAGGCGCGGGGGTTGTCTTTATAAAAGGTTTTGAGTTCTTCTTCCGACACTGAAATTTTCGATGCAACGTTGCTGTCAACGAGTTTGTTTATGGCGAGATCTTTCCTGATCTGGACCTTCAGTGCTTCTTCCGATAAATGCATCCGTTCCAGTGCGTTCTTGAAATCGGAATCATTTGAGAATCTTGATTTGAGTGACTCGATCTTTTCAGTTATTGTCTGCTCATCTATAGTGATGCCCTGTTTTCTGCTTTCCTGAATCAGCAATTCACGATTGATCAGGCTGTCCAGAACATTATCCTGAAAGCTGGCGAGTTGTCCCTCGCTGACCGTTTGTCCACTTTGTGCCATTCGCTCGCGGATATTATTCATTTCCTGTTCGAAATCCGATTTTGAGATGGCGGTTCCGTTTACCTCGGCCACCTTGGTGGTGGCGTCCTGTGCAACTGCCGTTAAGGGAAATGAGAGTAGCGAAGCCGCTACTATGACTGCGAATGAGAGTATGACTCTGTTTTTCAAAATGCACCTTCCTTTCTCTTTCCATAAAAAAAGCCCGGATCGAGCTTTCATGATATGTAGTTTGAATGGAACAGGCAATCAAGCACTTTTTAAGTACGGAATCTTTTGTCCGGTCAGCGGTCATTCCCGGTATTCTCGTATCAGCTTCTTCAGGTCTTTGTTTGTAAAGCCGTAGGTTTTTTTGAGATAATGAAGCGATTCACCGGGTGAGGCGCAGGGCGGCAGTTCCAGCTTGTGTGCAAAATAGGAAAAAGGGATTCCTGTTGTCTTTTCGATGTCACCGAGAGTCGTAGCGTTGTCGATGGCAGGCAATCTGTTGCCCCCTTCGAGAGACAGGTGACGCCCCGAGGAGTCATGCGAATCATCATGGCCCGTGTCCTGCCCCCGGGGTCCGACATAGGGAATGAGAGCGATGGCGATTACCGACACCACCGCGACAAGGGCGATTCCGTAACGGAGGTTCTTTTCATCGTGACGCCGGCCTCGAACCTTTCCGCCTATCCACGACCAGTGGAGTATGACGTGTACCACCATTGTCGTGGCAAAGAGCAGTGCAAAGACGAAATGGATATTCCCCCATTCATGGCGCGTAAGACCCCAGGCCATGGCACCCCCCTGCCCCGGCGGGAGTATGAAGTAAATGAGAAACCCCGTTGAGAGAAGGAACACAAGGGAAACGAAGGCAACACAGTCAATGATGAAATTTAGCGTGGATCGTGATGTCTTTTTCATCTTCAATCTCCGGGGGGGGGGGTGACTATGTCGAGAAAGTTTGCCAAAGATAATAATATTGTCATTCCCTGTCAAGCATTAGGTTGAGCCCGATAGTGAAACGATAAGAATGGCTGTCCTCAATTTCGAAGTGTGGCAATCAGGCGGAGGGGGTGCAGAAGAAGGTCAAGGGCGTCGATGATGCTGTGCATGAGAATATCTGCGGCACACATCGTTTCCACTGCCGTTCCTTCATCCTGCAAAACCGCAATTCCGAGGGCTGCCTCTCTGACCATGAGACGGTCGTTTCGGCCATTTCCGATGCAGACGACACGCTCCGTTCCCAGGTGCTCCACATAGGCGAGTTTTTCACGGTCCTGGTGCCATTTTCCGATTATCGTGAGGATACATGAAATGCCCGTTAATTGTCGCGATGCATCGCCCTGGGTATCGGCCGTGATGACATGCACATGAATGTGAGGTGCCAGGGCCGTCAACTTTTCCGTCACACCCTCGAGCAGCATCCCGTCGCGGGCAAGTGTCCCGTTATAATCAAGCACGAGATGCTCGAGGCGAAAATGCCTGTGTCCCGGCACGACGACGTCAATCATCCTTCTGATATCCCCTCGTTTTTACATTATATGATAGTAAAATATCCCGATCAGGGGGAGGAGGTCAATCTTTTTCCTTTCCAGGCCGAAAATCGATAATAATCTTGACTCAATGCCGACATTTTCCTATTGATAATATCCATGGCGAAAAAGACAGTGAAACATCTGGTTGTTTCGTCATATCCGGGTAATGTCGCAAATATCTCAATTATCAAGGGAGTAGAGTCATGTCGGTAAAGTCGACTGATGGGCCGCGCCGTAAAGGGCCGACGCAATCCAAAAAGGCCGGTGCCGCGGCTGTGAAGGGATCAGCGGTGGTGCCTGACAATACCTTCATACAGCTTGCCGAACATGCCGATGATGCGATCCTGATCATCGATTCCGAAGGTTCCTCTGTCTTTGCGAACCGCAGGAGTTCGGAGATACTGGGGTACAGCATTGCCGAACTGTTGAGAATGGGATACCGCGATATCATTCTTCCTGACGATTGGGAAAGGGTCCGGGAGATATTCGCGAGGAGAATTGCCGGCGATTCCGTCGGAAAAGTTTGTGAAATACGGGTTGTGGGTAAAGAGGGCAACGTCTTTGCCGTGGAAGTGTCCGGTACAAAAATTACCTGGGAAGGGGCGGACGCCGTCATGATGATCGCCCGGGACATGAGAGAACGGACAGGAAAAGACCGGCAACTTCACGAAAACGTAGAGCTTCTCCGGGCAACCCTTGAATCCTCGGGTGACGGGATGCTGGTGGTGAACGAGGCATGGCAGGTGATTGCGCGAAACGAACGATTCAACAGGATGTGGGACGTTCCGGCGGCGCTTTCAGGGGCTGAAAATGCTGCGGAGGTTCTTGAGTATGTTGCGGGACAGCTCCTGAAGCCCGACGATTTTCTGTCGAAGCTTGAAATTTTTCATGGAACCGACCGGGACGATCATGATCTGCTTTTTTTCAGGGACGGGAAGATCTTCGAGTATCACTCATCCCCCTTCATTAAGGCAGGAAAGATCGGGGGCCGTGTCTGGAGATTCTATGATGTGACGACGCAGGAAACGATCAAGGCAGAACACAACCGGGCCGAAGAAAAGTATTACGACATAGTGGAGAACTCGATAAACGGGGTGTTCCAGACAACGCCCGACGGGCGGATCATTATGGCCAATAAAGCCTGCGCCCGCATAATGGGCTATGATTCCGCCGATGGACTGGTACGGAATGTTTCCAATCTTGCTTCTGATGTATACCTGCGTTCCGGCGACAGACAGGCACTCATGAAGTGCCTGTCCATCGATGGGGTGGTAAAAGATTTCAGGACCCGGCTGAAAATGAAAGATGGAACGATAAAGTGGGTCTCGATCAACTGCCGGGCCGTATGCGATCACGCGGGGATGCACATTTTAAATGAAGGTTCCTTTGAAGATGTGACCGATCGGGTCATGGTAGAAGAAGCATTGCGTTGCTCCGAGGAACTGTACCGCCTTATCTTCGAGAATATCGGAAACAGTACCATGATTGTTGAAGAAGACACCACCATATCAGCGGTGAATACGGAGTTTGAAAAACTGTCGGGCTATTCGAAAGATGAGGTGGAGGGGAAGATGTGCTTCGTCGATTTTGTCGATACGGAAGAGGCCCTGCGATTACGGGCTCTTCATGAGAGGCGGTTGCGGGGCGACGTCGATGTACCGGTCCGGTATGAAACTTACTTCTACACCAAAGATGGAGAAAGAAGAGATATCCTTGCCACGGTCATTCTATTCCCCGGTACCAGGCGCTGCATCGATTCCGTGATTGATATAACCGCCCGAAAAAAGGCGGAACGAAAACTCTGCCAGAGTGAAGAAACAACGCGCACGCTTCTCAATGCCACCGATGCATCGGCTCTTCTCATCGATGGTCATGGGACGATTATCGCCGCCAACAGAACAGCTGCGGAAACAGCCGGAAGGGTGGAAAATGACCTGGTGGGAAGAAACTTCGGGGATTATGTGAAACCCCGCCTCGCACAGGTGAGAAAAGACAAGCTCAAGCAAACACTTGCCTTGAAACACCCCGTCCGCTATACGGAAAAAATCGACGGCAGACTCATGGACGTAACCGTCTATCCCGTTCTTGGCGCACGGGAAGATATCTCGCTCTGTGCCGTATACAGTCATGATGTAACGGAACAACGGGCGGCGGAAGCTGCCTTGAGAGAAAGCGAGGAGAAATATCGTTCGCATTTTGAGAACGTTCATGACGTCATTTATTCAATCGATTCCGACATGCTGATTACCAGCGTCTCTCCCAGTGTCGAGCGGTCACTGGGGTATTCTCCCGATGAACTTGTGGGAAAATATTTTCACAACTTCCTGTTTCTGCTTCTGCCCGAATATCGCGATAAGGGATACCGGAATGTCCTTCGTCTTCTTGCGGGGGAGCAGCTTGAATCCGGTGTCTATGGATTTACGAGGAAGGACGGCAGAAAGGTGTTTTGCGAGATAACCGGATCACCTTATTTCCGGGATGGTAAAGTCGTGGGTTCCGTATCCGTTGTCAGGGATATTACGGACCGCAAGAAAACGGAAGATGCATTGCGGGAAAGTGAACTTCGTTATCGCCAGATCGTCGAGTATGCCCCGGCGGGGATCTATGAAGTCGATTACGTAAAGGGGAAATTTACCAGTGTGAATGATTGCATGTGTGAATATTCCTGCTATACCCGCGAAGAATTGCTGCAGATGAACTTTATGGGGCTCTTTACTGATGAAAGCAAGGGCATACTGAAGGCCCGGATTGAAAAACTGCAGAAAGGGGAGCCCGTTTCCGACACAGCCGAATATTGCATACATTCGAAGGAGGGCCGCACCATTTGGGTACTCTTGAATGCGCGGTATAAGTATGAGGACGGCATGTTGAAGGGATCGGCCGGAGTGGCCTACGACATCACGACAAGAAAGAACGCCGAGGAGACAATAAAGAAGAGTGAGGAGCAGCTGCGTACCGTTCTTGAGAGTATGCCGGTAATGCTCACGGCGACGGACGAAAGGGGGCGGATCGCCGTGTGGAATTCAGCATGCGAGAGAGTGACGGGTTACGGCCTCGATGGGATGAGAAGAGCCTCCGATTTCCTCGAAGTCTTGTATCCGGACCCGGCATACCGGGCTGCTCTCCTGTCGGAACTGGAAAGCAGCGGTGGAGGCTTTTACAATCGGGAGACAATCCTTACCTGCAAGGACGGTTCGCTCAAGACAGTTTCATGGTCAAACATATCAAAAGAGTATCCGATACCCGGATGGGATATGTGGGCTGTCGGTCTCGACATAACCGAAGTCAAGAAGGCCGAAGAAGTCCTCGTTAACGCGAATGCCGAACTGGGACGGCAGGTTGAAGAACGAACGAAAGAGTTGAATCTCAAGGCGGGCAAACTCGAAGAAACCAATGCAGCCTTGCGCACCCTGCTCAAGACGGCGGAAGACTTCAAAGAAGACGTGGAGAGGCGCATCCTTGCGAACATTACGCAGATTATCATGCCCTACCTCGAAAGACTGAAAAAAAGTCAATTAAGTACCGATCAAATGACCTATTGCAATATTCTTGAGACGCATATCAGGAATATCACCTCTCCCTTTGCAAAAAGACTTTCGCCTCCCTATCTGAATTTTACGCCTCAGGAAATCAAGATTGCCACATTGATCAGGGAGCACAAGACCACAAAAGACATCGCCAGATTACTCAATATATCGGAAAGCGCCGTGATCTTTCATCGTCATAATATTCGAAAAAAACTTGGCGTGGTAAGTAAAAGAGTCAATCTTGAAGCCTACCTGCAGTCCTTCTCGTAGCGTGATTTTTTCCGGTACCTGCATCATACGATAATACCGCAGTATTGCCCTTTATTGTTAGGTTATGCCTAACAGATACCTCCCAGATTTTTAACACACGCAGTTCAAAAAAGTATGTTATGAAAACCTGGGTATGGTGTCGCTGACCAGGAACTGAAGGAAAATGTTCCTGCGATCGAAGGATGTCTCCTTTCAGAAACCCGCATGAGTCAGAGATGGCAGAAGGGGGGATGAGTGCGGGGAGGGGGGTAACGAGGGGGGATACGTTATCCCCCTCATTGTCCTTCATGCTCATGGAATATCAGATGGATAGCGGAGGTGTTGCCTGACCGGTGCCTGTCATCTGCCTGTGAATGATCAGCGTAAGGTAAATTGGTCTGCTTCCGGTATCACGTATGGCAAGAGTTGATCACGTCGCGAGTTGCAGGGACGTGTCCTTTTCTGTGTCACCGCCCCGTTCGAGAACACGATGATTTCCCTCAGTTCCGGGCATCCCGGTACCCCCTGTCCGTGGACTCGCGTGAAATGGATGGGTTGATAATTATAGACAATTGATAATGTTGCAAATTATTGTATGGCTTTATGAATGAAAGGGAGGGGTATATGAATAAGAGTGATCTGATCAATGAGGTGAGCAATTACGTAAAAACAAAAAGTGATGCTCAGGTAGTGGTTGACTGTGTGTTTTTGAAGATAAAAGAGGCGTTGTTGAAGGATGAGAATGTGACGCTCACCGGGTTTGGTACGTTCAGGATGTCTGAGCGGAGTGCCCGCAAAGGACGAAATCCCAGGACGGGTGAGGAGATCGAAATCAGACAGCGAAGGATGCCCCGGTTTGTGCCGGCGCGGGCTTTCAGGGAAGCTCTCAGATAAACGCACGTCGGCAAAGGTGAGAAGCACCGTTGCGTGCTTCTCCTGTGGTGGAAGGCGGATGCAGCATAACCTTTCGGATATTGTTGATATCACTCGCATTCAGCAACTGACCAAGAGCTTTTATTCGGCTACCGGAATTCATTCGACAATTTTTTCCGTCGCCGGTGAGAGCCTGGCCGTTTCGGGATGGCAGGATATCTGCGCCGACTTCCATAGAAAACATCCTTTAACGGAAAAGCGTTGCAGGGACTGTGCCGTCCTGTTGCACGATGGCATTGCAGCGGGTAAATCCTGGGAGATTCACCACTGTCCCAATGGCCTGATCTGCGGAGCTACTCCCATTGTGGTAGGTGGTGACCTGATTGCCAATACCTGCGGGGGGCAAATCCTGTCTCATAAACTGTCGAAAAAAGCCCTGAGCGTTTTCAGGAATTTGGTTTCAGAGAGGAGGCATACCTCGATGCCCTCGCACGGGTGCCCGTGATACCGGAGGGCGAGATGCAGGCTTCCCTGAAATTGCTTGCAGCGTGTACGGCGTTGTTGATCGAAAGCGAAATATCGTATCGAAGGCACCATGAAGGCGACGGGAGATATCGTTTTCTGGTGGAGAAAGCGGCTGATTCCATTGTCATTCATGACATGGACGGTGAAATCGTCTATATCAATCAGAAAGGTCGGGAAATGAGCGGTTACAGCCGAGAGGAAATCCAGGGCATGAATATTTTCAATCTGATTGTGCCCGATTCCAGTGCCCTTCCCGATGAATGCCGGCAACGGTGGTTCAGGACTCACGATGCTTCCCGCCTCTATGATGCAAAATTTATTACTGGAAAGGGAGTCGTCATCCCTGTGGAAGTGAGCGCATCGCTGATGGAGCGTGAGGATAATGTTCCGGAAGTACTCATTATCGCCCGTGATGTGGCCGAACGGACACGGGCCGGGAATAAGCTGAAAGAATGCTGCGACCATATTCGATTGATAAACAAGATCATGCGTCATGATATGATTAATAATCTGAACGTCATAGGAAGTGCCTTGAATCTCTGCAGGGATTCGAAAGAGATGACACTGCTCGAAGAGGCGTCAAGCCGGGTCAGCAGGAGCTGTGAACTGATATCGCGGATGATGAATCTGGAAAACTTTATTTCTTCACATCAGGGACTCCGGATCTACCATGCGGCAGAGGTCTGTGAGCACGTTCTCAAAAATTACCGGTCGCTTTCATACTCCGTGGATGGTGATTGCAGGGTTCTTGCCGACGAAGCCTTTGATTCCGTGGTGGACAATATTGTGTCGAACGCCGTGATTCACGGGAAAGCCGGTCGAATGGATGTGACGATTTATAAGGAAGGGGAATTCTGTCGAATTCGTTTCGCCGATGGAGGCAGAGGCATTCCCGATGCCTTCAAGGAGATAGTGTTCGATGAATACTTCACCGGCGGAGCGACCGGCCATTCCGGTTCGGGATTGTTTATCGTAAAGAAGATCATGGAACGTTACGGCGGATATGCCTGTGTTGAAGATAATGATCCGCAGGGCACGGCTGTTATCTTGACGATGCGGATGATCGCCTGATACTGCTCAATATTTCCCGATGTGTCGATGGAATGTCAGGGTGGGACGCCGGTCCCGTTTCTGTTGACAGATGAACCATTCCCTACTACTATCCTGTCATATTATGCCTGCACGGGGAAAGCTGAGGGTTTCCTGCTCCCGACGGGACCGTGTGCAGGAGAATAAAAGGAGTCATGTACGCCATGAATAGCAAACTGAGGGACCCCGTGAGCGGGTTGACCCATTGTATAGGGGCTTTTTGTGCCCTGGTCGGCCTGATATTGCTGATATATAAAGCGGCGAATCCCTTCAAGCCCTGGCATATCGTGACCTTTTCGGTTTTCGGATCGAGCATGATTGCCCTCTATACGGCAAGTACCCTGTATCACTGGCTTCCCCTGTCGGAAAAAGGGACGGAACGCCTTCGCAAATGGGACCACATGATGATCTTCATCCTGATTGCGGCTACCTATACGCCGGTTTGCCTGATCCCGCTCAGAGGTGCCTGGGGCTGGAGCCTCTTCGGCGGCATCTGGGGCTTTGCAACCCTCGGGGTCTTCATGAAGTTTTTCTGGCTCAATGCACCGCGGTGGTTCGCCACGATGGTCTATATCATGATGGGATGGCTGGCCCTGATAGCGATAGTCCCTCTGGTCAGGATCCTCCCGTCCGGGGGACTTGTGTGGCTCTTCGCCGGTGGTTTCTTTTACACCGTGGGAGCCGTTATTTATGGTCTGAAGAGACCCGATCCATGGCCCCGCCTGATGGGGTTCCACGAAATCTTTCACATCTTCGTCATGCTGGGGAGTTTCTCACACTTCTGGATGATGTACCGCTACGTCATGGTCTTCGAGTAACCCTGACAGGATGATGCCTGCATCAGGTTCATCGCGTCGTGACGATTCTCTTCAGATGACGTATTCCGTGCCTCTGCCGGTATAGAGTCCCAGCAGGTAGGGTTTCTGACAGCGAAATGCCATGGCCTGATCGTGAACTTCCTTTTCCGCAAAGGAGACGGCGTAGCGGTAGGTCTGATAATTGAAGGTAATGCTGCGTTCGAAATAAAGGGGTTTCAGCGTATTGATGATTTCCATCTTGACCGGTTCAGGCGCACCGTCGAAAAGATAAAAAAGGCTGTAGACGATGTGAGACCAGAGCATGATGTCCAGGTCATAATAGTCCATTGAATACATATGATAGGTCTTTTGATATGCGTAGGTGTTGAGATACTTTCTTACCAGTTCTTGATACTGTTCGTATTCCCTCCGGCAGTCGGCTTTCAGTCTTACGATGTCTTCCACGGAAAGGGGCTCAGGTTCAGACATCGTTTCCAGTCCTTGCCGGTCGACAGGCGTGACGTCCGTGTCCCAGGCCGCCATCTGGTCCTTCCGTAACCATATTGAACGAAACCTGTGCAGAAGAGAGAAGAGCGTGTAGATGACTTCCTCGAACATCTGACCCAGCCGAGGGGTACTGGCATTATGGATCTTGGCACCCAGGCCGGTCTGGCAGATGCGAAAGTCGCCGAAGAGGGCCGTCAGGGACATGAAGATATCGATCCCGTAATGACGGATCATTTCGTTCCAGTCCTGATCGAGCCAGTGCCGACAGAGCCTTGATGAGAACGCGAAATCGCCGCCGATGGGCTGGCGGACATCGACTCCCGCGAGAGAGAAAACGAGTGGATAACAGAGATGGTTCGTAATTGTTCCGTCAAACTGATGCCGGGAATAGAGGGGCGTGATCAGATCGTATGCCTCCTCGATGGGGATTCCCAGATACTTGATCCATTTCGGTGTGATTGACCGGAGATCGGCATCCACCACCACCGTGATCTGTGCCCCCGCGTCTCTCACAAATTCAAAAAGGTTCCGGAAATTGTTTCCCTTGCCCTTGATCCCCTCGGGCGTGGAAATATATCGTCTGTCCACGCTCTCGGGTATGCCGACTCCAAGGAAGGCTTCTTTTGTCCCGTCGGGACTGTTGTTGTCGCAATTGACGATAACGCATCGCTTGTCGCCGAAATAGGCGGCAAGCCCCTCGGCTGCCGTTTTTGTAACAAAGCCGATTGTGCCGGCTTCGTTGAAGGAAGGAATTCCTACGATGACATCATATTGAAAATTCACTGTTCATGCACTCCATTTCCTGCGCGTCATAATGAGAGAACTATCGCGACGTCCGCGGTGACGAGAGAGCTCTGAACGATGGATTGAAGCGTGGCGCTGGAGAAAACCGCTGACAACACCCTTGAGCTATTACCCTATGAATCTATAGTATTGCCCCTTTATATGTCAACTCTGAAAAAACTATGGCCCGGTCAAGCGGCCGCCCTTCCCGGAGCGGTTCATCTGCCGGGCGCCAGTTCCATTCCGGCTCTCTGCACAAGAGGAAACCATGTGCCCGGAGGACGTAACCGTCCTGATTGTGCAAGCGATGCGGGAGGACTCTTTTCCCCGGTATCCATATACCCGTCCGTGGTCTATGCAATGAAAAACCCGATTCCCGTGAAAAGGGGAGTGAGAAGCGTGAGAGCCACATTCATTCCCATGTAGGGTATCAGTTTTGGTATGTTCGCGGCATGTTTTTTTGCACCTATGAAAGTGGGGATGGCAAGGATTATTGTGACCAGACCGAGGAGGCACGCCGGCGGCAGCGCCCCGGTGAGCACCCCGGCGATTATTGAGAGGAAGGATGACAGGAGGAACAGACCGTATATGATAATTCCGGCAGGGGTCCCGAAGGCAATGAGGAGATTGCGTCTTCCCACGGACC
>CAYTUH010000053.1:0-10944 GCA_964441165.1 uncultured Syntrophaceae bacterium | reverse complement strand
GTTCTTATTGATCCAGGTGGCATGTGTCCCTGCCTTTTCGGGGGAACCCTCCGATCTCTATCTTCAGGAGGTGGAGCAGCCGGGGGGGGGTGTTCTGTTGGAGTATGAGGTGAAACTGGGGGATCTTTTCCATATCGACTACACCCATTCTTCCGATCACACCCCGGTGCATGATGTGTTTCGAATCGAAGAGAGAGAGATTGTCCTCATCGAAGAATCCTTTGACTGGTACGGTTCGGGATTGGAGTTCCGCTCGAACGAGAGTGCGAGGGTTTCCCTTGCCGGTAAAAAGACAAGGGTATTTCTGAACCGGGAATGTCCCCGATTTCTGCTTCGCGTGGGACGGGTGGCGGGACACGTTATTACGTATAAGGATAATAGAGTATCACTCCTCTCCATTGCGGAAGGAGGGGATTCGGTGTGGATCCGTCTGGTACAGGGAGGGGGAAAAGAGTGACCATGGAAGAGAAGAAAAATAAATTTGTAGATCCGACGCTCGAGGAAGAAATCAGTATTGCGGAGAGTGCCGCACAGGAACTTCTCGAGGAGTTTGAGAAGAAACGGAAGTATACGGGGGCGGCCGGCCTGGCAATCACGATTATTGCCATCGCCACATCCTGCTATCATCTGGCCTACGCCTATTTTCACCCCTTTTTCGCCCTTGACCACCGGGTCATACACTGGCTTCTGATGTCCCTTCTCATCTTTTCGCTCTACCCCTTTTCCAAGCAACGGTCGCCCAAGGGGAGAATGTCAGTTTTTGACTGGGTATTTCTGATCATTTGCGCCGGCATATGCCTGTGGATATTTATCTATTCAACGCCCATCCTGAACCGGGCAGGCACCTTTCTGCCTATCGACGTCACCATGGGAACCATCCTCATACTGCTGGTGCTGGAGGCGGCGAGACGGGCGACGGGGCCCGCCGTCCCGCTGATTGCCATGTTCTTCATCTGTTATGCGCTCTTCGGCCCCTATCTGCCCGATGTCCTCTCCCACCGGGGATACAGTGTCAAGAGGATTTCCACCTATCTGGCCCTGTCGACGGACGGCGTCTTCGGTGTCCCCCTCGGAGTCTCGGCGAATTTCATCCTTCTCTTTATCCTCTACGGTGCGCTGCTCAGGAAGACGGGAGCAGGACAATTCTTCACCGATGTGGCTTTTGCGCTGACGGGGTGGTCACGGGGAGGTCCGGCAAAGGCGGCCGTGGCATCCAGCACCTTTTTCGGTATGATATCAGGGAGTTCCGTCGCAAATACTGTGACAACCGGTTCTTTCACGATACCCCTGATGAAGAGAACGGGGTACCCGGGGTACTTTGCTGCCGGGGTTGAGGCCTCGTCGTCGACCATGGGACAAATCATGCCTCCCATTATGGGTGCCGCCGCCTTTATTATGGCGGAATTTTTGTCCATTCCCTATTTCAAGGTATGTGTCGCCGCGGCGATACCTGCGTCCCTTGCCTTTTTTTCAACCTTCATGCAGGTGCACTTCAGAGCCGTTTCAATGGGTTTGTCGGGGCTGCCGAGAGCGGAGCTGCCAAAAATCGGAAAGGCCTTTGCCGAGGGATGGCATCACGTCTTCTCGATTTTCCTCCTCATCTATTTCCTCATGGGAAATTATTCTCCCGAAAGGGCCGTCTTCTGGGCGATTACCGCGACCGTGGTATCGTCACTCATCATGAATATCATCAAAAGAAGGCCTGTCAGGGAATTTGGAATTTTGATCCTGGAGGGTCTGAAAGAAGGTGCCACGGGTGCCGTTGAAGTAGCCGCCGCCTGTGCAGCGGCCGGTATTATCATAGGCTGTATCACCATGTCGGGACTGGGAATCAGATTTTCATCCCTCGTTGTTGATGCATCCATGGGGCATCTCTACCTGGCCCTGCCCTTTACCATGATTGCCTGTATATTTCTCGGCATGGGAGTTCCCACGACCGCCCAGTACATTATCATTTCGTCCCTTGTCGCTCCCGCCCTTGCACAGATGGGGGTGCTTCCCATTGCCGCTCATCTTTTTGTCCTCTATTTCGGCACGAGGGCCGATATAACCCCGCCCGTCGCATTGGCCGCTTATGCAGGAGCGGGAATCGCAAAATCCGATCCCTGGAAGACGGGTATCAACGCCTTCCAGCTTGGCATAGCGGGATTTATCATTCCCTTCATGTTTGTCTACGCACCGGAGTTGCTGTTGATCGGGAGCCCCTGGGCTATTCTGACCAGTTTTCTAACGGCGACTTTCGGAATAGTCTGTCTTGCGGCCGGCGTTCAGGCCTGCATGATTGTCAGGGCGAAATGGTACGAAGTTGTATTACTTCTGATGGTCGCATTTCTTATGATAAAGCCGGGTATGATTACGGATGGGATCGGCTTTACGCTGTTTACCGTGGTCTTCATATCGCAGTGGCTGAGGAAAAAGCGTGGTATGGCCCCGACAGCTACCGCATAGAGTGGGGTTATTAAAAGATTGAGGGGAGGAAGTGTTATGAAAAGATCGTTGGAAAAGGTTTTCAACCCCGGGTCGATTGCTGTAATAGGAGCATCCGAAGTGCCGGGAAAGGCTGCCGAGCGGAGGACGAGGAGCCTTATCAAGGGGGGGTACAAGGGAGATATCTATCTCATCAACCCGAAACGTGACGAGCTTTTCGGCATGAAGGCCTATCACAGCATCACGGATATACCGACGGAAGTGGACCTGGTGATGGTGGTGGTCGCTCCCAAATTTGTGTCCTCGGCCGTTGCGGACAGCATCAGGATGGGTGCCAAGGGAGTCATCATTATCACGGCGGGCTTGGGAGAATCGGGCGAGGAGGGGAAAAGGATCGAGGCGGAGATTCTGAGTGAAGCGGCAAAGACGGGTGCCTACGTCATCGGTCCGAATTGCAGCGGAATGTTCAACGCCTCGGCGGATATCAATATGCTGGGGATCCCCACCATCAATAAGGGGTCGATTTCGATTCTTACCCAAAGCGGCAATGTAATCGATTCGCTGACGCACTTTGCCAGGATGAGGGGGTGCGGGTTCAACAAGCTGATCAATGTGGGCAATGCCATCGGGGTTCGGTTGCATGAGTATATTACCTATCTGAAAGAGGACCCCGACACGAAGGTCATCGCAACCTACCTCGAAGGTATCAGAGGAGGGAATGAACTGGTCAGGGTCGCCCGGGAAGCGGCGAAGACAAAACCGATTATCGCCCTCAAGGTGGGGAAATCGAGCGCCGGGGCACGGGCGACCGCCTCGCACACGGGTTCGCTGGCAGGCGATGATGTTATCGTGGATGCGGCCTTCAGACAGGCGGGAATCGTGAGGGTCTCCAATCCGGATGAACTGGTCGATATGGCGGATGTGTTTTCCCGATGTCCCCTCCCCAAGGGCAACCGGGTGGTGATCATGTCCGAAGGCGGCGGTGATAATTCCATCGCGGCGGATAATGCCGAAAAGTACGGAATGCAGGTTCTCCTCCTCGGCAGGGACACACAGGAAAAAATACTCCCGGTCCTGCTGGCGGGGATGCCTGCCCATAATCCCATCGATTACGGCGGAACGGCGGAAGAAAATCCCCATGTCATTACCGAATGCGTCAAGGCCTGCATGGAAGATGATGACGTCGACGGGATATTGATAACCGGCTTTTTCGGCGGCTTCTTCGACATCATCGCGCCCCACATTGCTGAACTTGAGGAACAGACGGCCCGGGAACTGGTTGATCTGGTCGAAAAATATCAGAAACCGCTCATTGTCAACACCAGCTACGCCAGGGATCCCATCGCATCGCTCGACATACTGAAGGAAGCCGGCATTCCGGTTATTGAGTCTTCCGACAGGGCCTCTCAGTGCATGAGCGCGCTCATGCATTTCGCCGTCACGCAGAAGAAGATCAGGAACATGCGTATGCCTGAGGGAACGGTCACGGAGCGGCCGGAAGTCAAGAAACTCTTCAGGAACGTGGCGGACGAATCGAGGCGGAACCTTCTTGAAACGGAATCGAGAGAGCTTCTCGCCGAATATGGCGTTTCCCTGCCCGATGCGGTGCTGGTGAAGACCCCGGAGGAAGCGGTGGAAGCGGCGGAGAAGCTGGGCTACCCGCTGGCAATGAAGATCGTCAGCCCCGACATTATTCACAAATCCGACGCGGGTGGAATCAGGCTCAACCTCGCGAGCGCCGATGAGATCAAGGCGGCCTTCGATGAAATCATCAAGAACGCCGGGAAGGTGACAACACCGGAGAAGATCGTCGGGGTGCTGCTGTCGCCAATGGCTTCCAGGGGGCAGGAGTGTATTATCGGCATGATCCGGGATGCCCAGTTCGGCCCGGTGATCATGTTCGGTCTGGGAGGGATATTCGTAGACGTCTTGAAAGATGTTTCATTCCGGGTGGCACCGCTGGCCGATGAAGATATAGATGCAATGATCAAAGAGATAAAGGGATACAGGATTCTGACCGGCGTGAGGGGGGAAAAGCCGAAGGACGTCGAGGCAATAAAGGATATCCTTGCGAAACTGTCCGGGATCGCGATCGACAATCCCGAGATCGACGAGATTGATCTCAATCCCGTCATTGTCCACGAGAAGGGATTGTCCATTGTAGATTCCCGGGTATTGATCGGATGAGTGTATGGAATCCCTTGTCAGGATTTTAAAGGAGCCCCGTTCTGTGTGAGGGGTGTTCACAAATCGAATGCCAAAACAGGGATGAGAGGTGAAGAAATGAAATTTGAATGCATCATTTATGAAAAGGGAGACGGCATTGCCACGATCAGGCTGAACAGACCGAAGGTTTTGAATGCGATGAACAAGCAGCTGTGGCTCGATATGCAGGTAGCCCTGGAGGACGCCAAAAATGATTCCGAGGTCAGGGTGCTGATCATCACCGGGGAGGGGAGGGCCTTCTCCACGGGAGCGGATCTCAAGGATTCAAAGGACAGGACCATCGAGGCTTACCGGGACTACCTGATCGAGCTGCAGGAGGCATCACGGAAAATTATCAGATTCGAAAAACCGACGATCGCGGCAATTAACGGCTATGCCCTCGGTTCGGGATATGAACTGGGCCTCGCCTGTGATATCAGGATTGCTGCGGAGGAGGCGAAGATCGGGTCTCCCGAAGCACGAGTGACCTCCTCCATCACCGGTGGTGCCCTGAGGCTCGTGCAGGACCTGATAGGACCGGCGAAGGCAAAGGAACTCCTTTTTACGGCCGAATATATAGACGGGAAAGAGGCCGAGAGAATCGGCCTGGTCAATAAGGCGGTTCCCCTCGACCGGCTGATGGATGAAGCACTGGCAATGGCAAAGAAGATGACGGCCAATTCCGCCTTTTCCATCAGGATGATCAAAAAGGGCCTTAATATGGCACGCGGCGAGGTGAGCTTGGAAGCACTTATGGAGTATGAGGTCGAGTCATGTCTGGCCTGTGTTTCCACGAAGGAGAGACAGGATTCCCTGAAGGACTTCGAAGAACGAGAGAGATAGCAAGGAGGCGGGAAGCGCCGCTGACTTTCTGTAATCAGCTCCTCCCTTCTCCTGCGAATAATTGTGAGGTGACATTTCCCGCCGCGTGCGTTGAAACATTGAAGAGCGAGAAGAACGTTACAAAAAGTCGAACACCGGGATCGTGTCGATTGCCCGTGGTGATGTGTTTCATCCCATTATCGGTCTTCCACCGGTTGCCGGATTATTGAGAGGAACCCTCTCTCCCTCGCATTAGAGGAATATGACCGACCAGAGGATAAGGACGGCAAGGAACAGGCCGAAAATAAGGCTTGCCAGCCCGAAGGTGGCGGCGGCAAGTTTCGTCACTATCCCGGGGTGCTCTCGTTTCAGTTTATCCAGTTTCCCTTCAGCGACCAGCCTTTCGTACTGTTCCCGTTTATCTTCGTAGAGCTCATGAAGGGTGGTTCTTCCCGTAAATATGGTCCGGTCCATGGGGAATTTCTTTGGAATGAGATGGGTATTGAAAAAATGCACGGTAAATATGAACAGAGCGGCCAGAAGCGCTTCTTCCGAGTGCAGCAGGCCTGCGACATTTAGCACCCAGCCCGGAAAGAGGTGTGAGGTCCATTCCGGAGCCATGAGGAATATCCCCGAGCCCCCGATAATAAACATGCCCCAGAAAACGGCGAGAAAATCGAACTTTTCCCAGTAAGTCCACCGGTCAAATTTCGGCTGTTCGCCCCTGTCGAAATACCATCTGAACATCCCTTTCATGTCCTGCCAGTCTTTTCTGTTGAAAAAGAGGGATTCCGCACCGAATAGGCGTGCCGGCCAGCCCTCGGCTCCCCGCTCCTTCGGAAAGAGAAAGCGGACGGATCGTATCAGGACGTAGAGGAAGAGGGCGAAAAGCACTAACGCCGCGATCCGGTGAAAGATCCCCGCGAGGGAAACGCCGCCCCAGATATCGATAAAGATCCGTGCCCAGGGAGCACCATGGTACTTGAGGGGGAATCCCGTGGCGACCAGGGTCAGAAAGGAAATCACCAGTAGAATGTGGGCAACGATGTCCCGTCGTGAAAAACGTTGCAGGGATTGCAGACTTTCCCTGTCGGACATGGGAAGCCGCTGCCTGATCCCCATTTTCTCCATATGGTGTTTGTCCCAGTATGTCTTTCGCCACCAGAGGAAGGTGTGTATCCAGAAGAAGAGGAATGTCCCCGCCAAGAGAGCAATCATGAAACCGTTGGTCCAGTATAACGCGGGGTATCGTTCCCGGTTGCTGAAATCGGGATGGGCCTGGTACGCAACGAACCGCGGATGAAACCCGCTGTGACACTTGCCGCAGTTCGTCACCAGATTATCGGGAGAAATCGACGATTCAGGGTCGTCTTTTGGAAGAATATTGTGCGATGTATGGCAGTCTGCGCATCCTGCAACCAGCGTGGGATTTCCGATGTCCTGAATCTTGCCGTGATAGGTTCGTTTGTAGGCCGCGACGGTCGATGTCGACAGATCGTTTCGTATCATCATTTCCCGGTCATCATGGCACCGTATACATGTGCGGGTATAAAATTCCCGCGCCTCGGCGGGATATTCCTGCTGGGAGTTGTGGTACACCCGGGTGCTGTGAAGTCCATGACAGTCCGAGCAGGTTGCCGCGTCTTCGTTTCCCTCCGCTACGGCAATACCGTGGCCTGAATGGGCGTATTCCTCGTTGGCATGACATTCGGTGCATTTCTGGAGGATTGCCTTTTTCAGAGGCGTCTCTCTGGCCTGTATGGCGTGGATATTCCGGTGACAGTCGTAACATTGAAAATCCTGGTGCAAATAATGATAATTGAGCCGGTATTCTTCGGCCATGGTACCATGGCAGCTCCCGCAGGCCGTGAGAGTGGGCTGTGTCAAACCTGTCATGTGGGCTTCGACATCGATGATGCCATCGTGACAGCTTGCGCATCCCTGTGTTCCGTGGACTGAGGCGGGGTAGGCCCTCCCATACAGGTAGTCATCGTGACAGGAGAGACAATCGACGGGAGCCGCCGTGGCCGGTTCGACACCGGCGTACGTCCTTTCTTCAGCGGCAGGGCTGGGGGCAAACGAGCAGACAAGGATGACTGCCACCACAGCTTTGAGGGCATGACGCATCCATCTTCCGACCCACAAGGAACCAGTGTTCATCTATTTCACCCTTTTCATAAAGGATCTCCAGTCATTCATTCCACCGAAGAGACGCTCTATGTCCACCAGACCCCGTTCGTACAGATAGCACGCGGCGAGGAAAGACCGGTGTCCCTGTTCGTCCACCACGATGATCTTCTTATCCATGGGCAGTTCCCGGTAGGTATCCTCGAGTTCGTCGAGGGGAAGATTGACCGCTCCGGGAATGTGCTCCCTGTCGAAGAGATCCCGGGACCTGATATCCAGGATCAGGGCATCCTTCTTCTCGCCAATCCATCGATTCAGCACATTCGGTTTGATCGATTCAATCCCCGTCCGGGGAATGCGCTGCTCGGATTCGACGGAGTACCCCGCTTCTTTCCACGCGGGCAGGCCGCCATCAAGGACATACACATGCAGGTATCCAAGATCAAGAGCCTTGTGGGCTGCATGCATGCTTCGATGACATCCGATGCTTGCACAGTAGAGAACAACAGGCTGATCCCGGTTTTCCAGCATGGCAGGCGTTCGCTCCTCGAACTTCGGACAGGGGATGCACAGGGAACCGGGAATGCGATGGTCCCGGCATTCAATGGCGCTCATGGTGTTGATAAAAACCGTGTCGCCTGTCTCCTGCATCATCCGATATGCTTCAATCGGCGATACTATGGTTGGCCCCACCTCCGCGGCACCTGAAATGCCGGGCAGGCCGATGATGAAACAGAGAACCGCCAGAAAACACCGTAGCAGACCTGTGTTGTTATTTTTTTCCGTCCGTGATTTCATCAGGTATGGGCACCTCTCTGAAACCCCAGTGGTACATTTGAGGCTCCGCGTTCGGCTCAACGGGGGTCGGGTAGTCATTCACCAGAAAACGCCCCGGATTATTAACCAGCATCTTGGTAAAAAAGGTCGATGTGTCGGAATGACAGTCGTAACACCCGTCCGGTTTTCCCTTTGAACCGTAGGTCATTTCCGTATCGATGGGTACAATGTTGTGGTGGACGGGAAAGTTGTGCGGATGGGCTGTAAGGTGATCTTCATAGGAAACCACGGCACCGTCCTTCAACTCGTATATTTTATCGGATACGAAGACCACGTTGCGGAACCCCATCTCCGTCAGCGCTTCGATCATAATCCTGATCGCCGCATCCGTGGCGACGGTGGGGCGTTTTACCGCCTTTCCGTTTACATCCCGAACGTCTGCAAGGGTGGGCGGATTGAGGGCTTCATATGCCTTTTTTACGTATTTCAGTGTGATCGGCCGGATCGCCATGGTGTCGGACTTTTCACCGAACCACTGGGCAACCTTGGGAACGACGGGGATATATTGCTCTCCGAGGCCGTTACGGGCGTCATACCGGGTGATCCAGGGAGACCAGGGTTCAGGCGTCAGTGTACCAAAATCGTTGCTCCAGGTGATGGCTTCCAGTGTCCCGGCCGTGTACCAGACCTGTTTTCCCATTGCCATATCAAGGAGGTATCCCGACATCGCCGGTTGTCGCGTGGAATGGCAATTGGCGCAACTGATCAGATCAAAATGAAACATGACATCGGGAAATTTTTCTTCGTGGCTTGGTGTGGGATCTTTCGCCTCTTCCGGCATGTCCGGTCGCGTCGCACTGTATTTTCCTTCAAGATGACAGGCCGCGCAGGTGTTCATTCCCACCCCATCGAGGTCATCGCGCACGCTTCCAAGGGGATGCCAGCCCTTGGCTATCTGATGCCCCAGGCGTTCTCTTTCGGTGGTTCCCACAAGATTGTGACAGTCGGTGCATTGAAGTCCCGCCTTGTAGTGGGCATCAAATTCCGGTTTGTGCGTCCAGCCAACCTTCTTTTCATCCGGACCTTTGTGACACTGCAGACAACTCTTCGTTTCTACCGTCTCTGATATTACGTTTCCACGAAGTCGGCCGGACCGGGTAAAGATATTACGATCATCCCAGTCATAGGTTACGACGGGACGATCCGAAAAATCCCAGTTTCCCCTGAGAAAGTCCTTTGAACCGGGGCCGGCGTCGTTGTCGACAAAGGTGAAAATAGCGCCTTTGATCTTCCCGAGGCCGGCACCTGCCGTAGCGGCCCAGCGATAATTCTTCTTGTTGATCTGCTGATTACGGGCACCGAAGCCGTAGTCCTTCATATGGCAAAGAAGGCAATCGGCTTCGACGACACCGCTCTCTTTGAAATGGCTCTTGCCATCGGGGGTCAGGTTTGATGAATAATCTCCGTCGAGAGGATTCACGGCATGCCGCTCTCCTTCTATGAGATTCATGGAATAATCGGGAGTGCCGTCCCACTTCCTGCCGTATTCCATGGAAGCACCGCCGGGATGGCACCAGCCGCAGGACGGCGATTTGATCTTCTTGGCGGGATTCAACTTCCCATATCCGCCGATCCAGTCGTAGGTGGACAGATCGACCTGTTTCGGATCATCGTTGTTTTTGCTGGCGACACGGCCAGCTCTGCTGGAAGGGGGTCACCACTTGCCGAACATCCCCGGTGACAACGTCCATGGTTGCCGGGGATTGTAGTTGTCGCTCATTTCTTCAAATCCCTGCTGGAAGTGGAATCCCGAGGAAATGGTCGAGTAGGGATGACATCCGCCGCACGTCCTTCGTGGGCTGTATGGATCACCATTGTTCCGATCGATCGTGATCAGTTCTCCGCGCTCGTTTTTCAGCTGTACATCACGGTGATTCCACACGTCGGCAATGACGGAGGAAGAGAAAGAGACAATGGAAAAAACAGCAACAGCTACCCCAAATACCAAATTCGGTTTCATGGCGTTCTCCTGTCGGCAAGTCAGCCGAATGATGGCGATAGGTAACAACGCAAAGATCTAATGAATTATCAGTATTTTGTCATTATACGGAATTTAGATATCAAGTCAATGAGAAAGAAAAATGACGTCGGTGAAAAATAATATATTCGGTTTTTTAACATGCCTGATCGGTCAAGGTGGAAAAGAAGAGGGGAACTGGTTGATCTTTGATTGTTTGATGCCCGCATTGGTGTGTGCAGAATCGGGATCGGAAGATCGGGGCATTTTCCCATTGACTCGACGAGTATATTTGCCTACATACACCGCATATTCGTTACCTGTCGCAAGGATGTACGCGATGGTGAAACGAATGATTCATGCAATTTCAAAGATAGACTCAAGCGGCAGGGTTTGCCTGTGCCGCCTCGGATGGAAGGAAAGGGAACGGTAAATGAGCTGGTGGGGGAAAGTCATAGGGGGAACGGTCGGATTCATGTTTGCCGGTCCTCTGGGTGCGATACTGGGTGCTTCTCTGGGGCACGGCTTTGACAAGGCCAAGACACTCGGAGGAGGCGGACAATTCGGCT
>CAYTUH010000052.1:1054-10973 GCA_964441165.1 uncultured Syntrophaceae bacterium | reverse complement strand
GGAGGCGGCGGGAGTCGAACCCGCGTCCGGAAACATTCCACTGCAGCTTCTACGTACGTATCCTTTGCTTTGAATTCGCATCCGAACACTCCCAAAGGCAGGATTGATCGGATACTATCCTGTAAAGGTTTCGCCTTTTTCCCGCCAGGAAAGGGAAATCAGCTATCCTGTCTTGTCGACGCCCTCATCTGACACGACAGGCAATGTCAGGAGGACGGTAGCCTATGCGGCTACGGCGTAATCGTAGTTGTCTGCGATTATATGTTTCCTACCTATTTAACGAGGCCTGTAGGAACCTCGGTACGCTACTACAGCTTCAACTATCCCCGTCGAAACCGTGGCGCCCCCGAATGAAAGAACTGTTATGCCGTTATTATAGGGATGCCGGCAGCCCAAGTCAAGGTTCTTGAAGACGACCGAGCCGGTTAATCCCATTTCTTCGACTTGAGAGCCCGCTCCATCTCGCGCCGGTCGTCCCGTTTCTTCAGATCGGCCCGCTTATCGTAGAGCTTCTTCCCCTTCCCCAGTCCGATCTCCACCTTGACCCTGCCGTTCTTGAAGTAGGCCCGCAGGGGAACCAGCGTGAGCCCCCTTTCGTTCGCCTTGCCGTAGAGACGCCTGATTTCCCGCTTGTGGAGGAGCAGTTTCCGCTTTCGCAACGGCTCATGATTCGCCCGGTTACCATGGGAATAGGGGCTTATGTGCATGTCATAGAGAAAGACCTCTCCGTCCTTGACACGGGCGTAGCTGTCCTTGAGGTTGGCCCGTCCTTCACGGAGAGATTTCACCTCCGTGCCGACAAGGGCGATGCCGGCCTCATAGGTATCATCGATGAAGTAATTCAGCCGTGCCAGCTTGTTCTGGCATATGTTTTTCTCAGCCGTTCCTTTTTTTGCCACCCACTGCCCCTCTCTTACCGGTGAAGCTCCCTCACGTAAGAAGATAATCCGTCTTTACGTGTTTCATGGCCCGGAAAATGTTCTCACGAATATCCTTATTATCCTTTTCAAGATCATCAAGCAATCTTTTAATATAGAGGCGCTTTGATGTGGTGCTCGTCGGGCATTGATTCTCGATGACGGGAAATTCACACTCATGGGCGTACTTTTTGACGAGGTCCTCCCGTATATAGGCCAGGGGACGTACGACATGAAATTTCCCCTTGAACAAGGACTGATTGGGCATCATCGTGCTGATTTCACGGGCGTAGAACATGTTGAGGAGGAGCGTTTCAATAATGTCGTCCTTGTGGTGCGCCAGGGCGATCTTGTTGCACCCATGCTCTTCCGCGATCTCTATCATTCTCTTCCGGCGCAGGCGCGTGCAGAGGAAGCAGGGTTTCTTTCTGTTGAAGTCACTGTGCGCGAGGCGGCCAATATCGGTTTTTTCCATGACATAGTCATATCCGTGGTACTTAAGGTGCTCTTCAAGTCGGTCATACCCGGCATATATGTCGTCAAAGCCCATGTCGATATTGACGGCCATCAGTGAAAAGGAAGGCAAAAAGAGCATCGGCGTATTCAGAAGCGCCATGAGCACGAGACTGTCCAGGCCGCCGGAGACGCCTACCATGACTTTGTCACCCTCCTCGAACATGCGGTAATCGAGGGCGGCTTTCTCAAGCCACTTCTTCAAGTGAAGAAACAGCTTTGATCGTTTTATTCCTTCCATGGCCCTTCAACCCTCATCATGAAACGGACACATGCAAGATCCTATCCGCTCCGATTGGTAAGGCGGGACGATAACAAATTAACGGAAGAAGTTAAAGACGAAAATACCTGCCCGCAACAAGCGTAGAATCAACCCGTTAGACTCCTCAGCCTGGCATGGTGCATGAAGTTTACGCTAATCCCTTGCCCTGAAGGCCGAAATGACATATATTATTTGCAATCATATATTGTATCTGCGAACAGAAGAATCAACCCAATCACACAAAACGGCAGTAAAGAGCTGTTCTCACACAATCATCGTGACGTATTTCGCGAATATCACGGGGCAGAGAGCCACCCGGCGTCTGAGAATCATGCAATGCGGTATCGATATCCCGGCATTATCCCGGTGCCAGCGCCCATGTTCTGAAAAGGCATGACGTGAGAGAGTGTAAGATTCACAAGATCGTTCCGGAAATCATGCTTAAATAAGCAATTTTTATTGTTATATAATTTCAAACACTTATTCTCAATAACCCTTATGATGGCAAAAAAGTGTTTGCATTTTTTAATTTCTGTTTATATACAAAGAGAAAAATATGAGTTAAAAGGGGGAGTTTTTTTACAAATTATTTATTTTCCACTCTTCAGAAAATGAGCACAACGGGCAAAGTCAACGGCAACAAGTGGTGCACTAATCTTAAGTAATATTTCAAAGCTCTCCAAAAAAACAATAGATACACAATTACATCGACCAGGCAGCTGGCAGAATCAACGTAAATGAAATTCATCAAAGTCAGACGTTACTTGTAAAAGGGCGAGGGGTAAGGACCATATACCGATTCCAACGGAGAACGATTTAACGTCTCGGAGAGTTTCCTGTATGATTCCATTACTTATCAACAGTCCCGAACCGATGCGCAAGGTACGCGTGGTAACGGTCAAGGATCAGTCCGAGGAAGCACTCAATCGGTTGCAGGAACTGGGCGTCCTCCACGTCGAAGAGGCTCACGAGCTTGACCCCATCGACAGGGAGGTAATCGAGGGAGAAAAGAACCGCATCCGCACGGCACTGAATGCCCTTGATTTCGTTCTTGACTATTTGCAGGGAGAAAGATCGATCCTCATTCCCGTGACATCACCACTGACACTCGAAGAAATCCTTGGCCGGACCGAAACCATTCACAACAGGATTTCTGCACTGATCGGGAGACATAACCGTCTCAGGACCGAAGCGGTCAAGCTTCAGGAACTCGGCAGATGTCTGAAGATTCTCGCGCGCGACATGAGCATTCCACTGCAGGATCTTCATTACGCGGGCGCCTATGTCTTTACGAACGTGGTGGCATTGTCCGAGGAAGCCTACAAAATATTCAGCGAAAAAGCCCTTCCCCTGACACTGCAGCACCACGCGGTGCAGGCCGAAGGCGATGTGGTCGTCTATTTCATTGCTCGAACCGACAGGCAAAAGGAAATCGAAACGGTTGCCAGAGACCTGGGAACGTCGCCCCTGAGTATCCCCGATGAAACGATGCCACTGGGTGAATTCATCGACCGTAATGATGAAAACGTTGCGGCACACCGGGATGCTCTCCGTGAGATGGACCACGAAATAGAAAAGGCCGTCGAAAGCGATTTAGAGGAAATTGCCCTTTACCGGGAAACGCTTTCCGAAGAGGATTCACGGTTATCGGTCCTCCAGCAGGCATGTGAGGCCCGGTACGTCACGCTTATCGAAGGCTGGGTTCCCGAGAGCGCATTACATTCAATCACGGAAGGGTTGAGAAAAGATCTCGAATACGCCTTTATTGACACGATGACGCCCTCTGCTACCGATGAACCGCCGACAAAATTGAGAAACCCCCGCGGCATCAAACCATTCGAGGTCATTGTCCGCCTCTTCAGCCTCCCCAAATACGGAGACTGGGACCCCACGCCGAGCGTGGCATATTTCTTCGCCTTCTTCTTCGGTCTTATGCTGAACGACATGGTTTATGCGTTGGGATTGCTTTTCCTTGCCCGTTTCGTTCTCGACAAGCTGGTGGATGACCCGACGTCGGAAGGCACCCAGCTGTTCAGGAAGGTCCTCTACATCAGCGGCAGCACAGCCCTGGCTTTCGGCATCCTGTCGGGAACCTACCTGGGTGATTTCATGAATATGTATTTCGGCGTGGAGTTGAAATCGCTTGCACTCATCGCACGGGTCCAGGAACAGCTTTCCGATCCCATATCATTCATAATCCTTTCCCTCATAATCGGCCTCGTTCACCTGAACATTGCTCACATGCTGGGACTGGTCAGGGGCCTGAAGCAAGGTGACCGCGGCATCGTGGTCAGCAAAATCGGCCTTTTTCTCATTCAGATATTCGTTATTCCCTACCTGTGCAAATCGATGCTGAATAGCACGCAGCGACGCCGCCTATGGGGCCTGCGCCTATCCACTCATAGCCGGTCTCCTGTTGGTAATCATCGGTGCCTTCATGCAAATGGGTGCCCTCGGTGCCGTCTTCTGGATTTTTGACCTGACGGGGATACTGGGTGACGTCATGTCATACTCGAGACTTGCCGGCGTGGGACTGGCCACATTCTATCTCGCATCGTCCTTCAACCTCCTCTCCAACTGGGTATCCAAGACCGTATCGTCCGTCATCCCGGGATTCATAGGCGTGGCACTTTCCTTTCTTATCGGTGTCGCACTGCTCGTCATGTTCCATGTCTTTAATCTATTTTTAAGCAGCCTCGCTGCTTTTATTCACTCCCTCAGGTTATGCTTCGTGGAATTTTTGCTGAAGTTTTACGAAGGGGGCGGCAGAGATTACGACCCGTTCCACCTGAGACTCCGGAGAGAAGTTATTGTCGGCAAAAAATCATAAAGAGAGGTGGATGGTATGACTTCAATACAAGCCCTGGCAACATTCGGTGGTGCAATGGCTCTCGCGGGAGGTCTCGCCGGATCGGCAATCGGAATAGCGAATGCCGCTTCATCGGGCGTGGCGACGCTATCCGAGGATTCCGGTCAGTTAAGGAATGTCATCGTCCTTGCGTCACTGCCGATGACACAGAGTTTTTACGGTCTAATTATCCTTATTATCATCCTGACGGTGGTCCTCCCGAAAATTGCCGTGACGGCAGGCATCGGGGCCGGCGTCGGAATTCTCGGCATCGGAATCATGGCGGGCTTTGCAGAGCTCTTTTCCGCAATATTTCAGGGATCGGTCTGTGCCTCGGGAATTGCGCTCCTTCCAAAAACGAAGGGAAGGATACTGACGGCGTCGATGATGCTCGCCGTGTTCGTCGAATTGATCGGAGTTCTGGGGCTGGTCTTTACCATCATGGCATTGAGTATACTCAAACTGATGTAACAGATTTAGAGGGTGGATATCATGGAGACCGGGAAAATCAGAGAAGCGATCCTCAAAAAGGCGCAGGAAGAGGCCGACAAGATCGTGCAGGAAGCTGAGGCCAAGGCCCGTGAGATGAAGGCCCAGGCCGAACGCCAGCGGGACGCCAGATTTGAGGAGCAAAAGAAAAAAATGATTTCCGACGCCCGCCGCAGGGCATCGCGCACAATTGCCCAGGCATCCCTGACCGCACGAAAAAACATACTGCAGGCAAAAGACGATATCCTCAAGGAAGTGTTGGCTCGGGTGCGGGAAGAACTGTCAAAAAATATCACCCGCAAGGAAGTGTTCCTTCACCTCATAGAAGAGACCGTGAGAGCCTTTGAAATGGATGAAAAGGTCAATCTCCGCGTCGCACCGAAAGATCTCGAAATAATCAGGGAAATCGTCGGCGAGAACGGTTCCCTGAAGGAAAAGATCAATGAGATCGGTGAAATTGACTGCCTCGGCGGCATCATGGCGGAAACCACCGATGGCATGGTCAGCATCGACAACACCTTCGACATGCGGCTTGACATGCTGTTACCAAAAATACTGCCGGAAATCGGCAGCAAACTCTTTGGGAGTTCATAACTTGAATTTAGTAAGCACCCGCTACGCTTTCACCTCAGCCTATCTCAAGGGTGAGGAAGCACGAATCATTACATCGGAACATGTGAACGGCATGTTTCAGAGAGCGTCGACCATCCCGGAAACCCTCGACATCATCAGGGACACCGATATCGGCGAGTATCTCACGGAACAGACAATCAAGACTTTCGACGATGCCGAGCCCTGCCTCTGGAAATATCTCGGCGCATGCATCGAGAGGCTCGAACGATTCAAGCTCCCCTCCGACATGGCGCAGATGCTGGAGGTATACGATGAGAAATACGATGTGATGAACATCAAGATACTCCTGCGGTGCATCACCGTGCACGGTCTTTGCGGCACCGTGCCGCTGGGACGGCTCCACGGCCAGGGACTTATGGGAGCCCTCCTGAAAGCCGATTCCCTCGAGGTGCTCTCCGAGGGTCTCACCCAGTCTGGTCTCGGACACTACACGCCATGTCTGGAAGACCTCAGGGAAAAAGACATTCGTGCAACCATCGAATGCGAACTGTGTCTCGACCGCCACTACCTGAACCGAATGCGTGCGGCACTGGGAACGATGGATGACGGAGATATCCTGACAAAAGCCTTCGGCATCATGATTGACCTTGCAAACCTGCAGGGTATCATCCGGTCCGCCATGGCGGAGAGACAAGGCCTTGCAGGCGATTTCATTCTTGAGGGCGGACACATGCTGACGGAGGAATTGCTCAGGGAAGCGGCGTCTCTTAAAATGAACGAAATTGCCGGGCGGCTTGACCATACGGAATACCACCAGCTTCTCCAGGAAATAGCCAGGACCTATGACAAGGAAAATGCGATGCCCGTTATCGACAGGATCATGGAAAGACACAAATACAGGCTCCTCCGCGGCATTCTCTCCGCACGGGCTTTATCGCCCTGTAATCTCCTTTGGTATCTGATCGTCAAAGAACGGGAGATACGCAACCTGCGTATCGTGATGAAATCGATTGCGGACGGTATTACAGCGTCTGACATACGGGACTATCTGGTGATGGCGGCATGAACGGTATGAAAAATGTGCAGATTGCGGTAATCGGAACTCGGGATCAAACGGCCCTTATCAGGCTTGCCGGTGTCGAACGGTATGCAATTATTACCGAAGACGAACGAGGATTCGAGGAGAAGATCCGTAAATCACTGAAGGAATTTTCGGAAGACTCGTCGATCGGCATCATCATGATACCCGACCGATGGGTTGCACATGCCGATGATATCATCAAATCGATTCGCCGCGAAAAAAGAATATCGACGGTAATCGTGGAAATCCCGCCGTCCTATGAAAGGGAGATTCAGAATGTAAAAGATCATTATAAATCCTATACGAGGCAGCTCATCGGATTTAACATAGAAATTTAGGATATGGGACTCCCGGCAGGCAGCGTGTAATCCGGGTGATGCAGCATCGGTAACCCGGCAAGAATAGATACTCATCATACATGTAAAGCGAGGCAAGGCCTATGGGCAAAATCTGGAGGATCTCAGGACCCGTCGTAATTGCTGAGGAGATGCGGGGATCACAGGTATACGAAGTGGTCGATGTGGGCGATGCCCGGCTCACCGGTGAAATTATCGGGCTCGAGCAGGATAAGGCCGTCATCCAGGTTTACGAGGACACGGTGGGACTCCGCGTGGGCGAACCGGTCGTCGGAACGGGAGAAATCCTGATGGTCGAACTGGGACCCGGCATGGTGGGAAACATTTATGACGGCGTACAGCGTTCGCTTATCACGATGATGGAGGATATCGGCGACTTTCTCGTCCGGGGCACACGGACACACGCCCTCGACCGCGAAAAGAAGTGGCATTTCACCCCCACGGTCAAAGCGGGCGATTCCCTGAACGAAGGTGACATCATCGGCACCGTCCAGGAAACGGGCCTTATTGAGCATAAGATCATGGTTCCCATCGGCGTCCAGGGGAAGGTGCTTGAAATCAAGGAAGGTGATTTCACCATTGAAGAAGCCGTCGCCCTTCTCGAACATAACGGCAAAGAAATACCCCTCACCATGATGCAGCGGTGGCCCGCCCGAAAACCGAGAATTTACAGGAACCGGTTTAATCCTGAAGATCTGCTCGTGACGGGAACCCGGATCATCGACTACATGTTTCCCCTGGCGCTGGGGGGAAAAGCGGCCATACCGGGCGGATTCGGAACGGGGAAAACGGTCACCCTGCAGCAGATGGCACGATGGTCGCAAACACACCTGAACATATATGTGGGCTGCGGCGAGCGAGGCAACGAGATGGCCGACGTCCTCTACAGTTTCAAGAAGCTCAGGGATCCCACCACGAACCGGCTGCTCCAGGAAAAGGAGATATTTATCGCCAATACATCGAACATGCCCGTGGTGGCGCGAGAGATCAGTATTTATCTCGGAATCACCATGGCCGAGTATTTCAGGGACATGGGGTATGACGTGCTCCTCGTTGCCGATTCGACGTCCCGCTGGGCCGAAGCCATGCGTGAAATAGGCGCCCGGCTCGAAGAAACACCCGGTGAAGAGGGATTTCCCACCTACCTCGGTTCCCGGCTCTCGTCATTCTACGAGCGGTCGGGGCGGGTCGAATGCATCGGAGCTCCCCAGAGAATGGGCTCGGCAACGGTTATCGGATCCGTAAGCCCCCCGGGCGCGGACTTCAGCGAACCCGTCACACAGGCAACGCTCAGAATTATTGATGCGCTCTATTCGCTCGATGTGGCACTGGCAAACAAGCGGCACTTTCCGACAATCAACTGGCTCCAGAGTTACAGCCTCTATGCCGACTCCGTCGACAAATGGTGGAACAAGCTCAGTCCCGATTACAGCGACGTGCGAAGCAGGGCCCTCATCCTGCTGCAGGAGGAGGCGGAGCTTGAGGAAATCGTAAGGCTCGTCGGTCCCGAGGCGCTGCCGGAAGACGACAAGCTGCTCCTTCTTGTAACGCGAATGATCCGGGAGGACTTTCTCATGCAGAGCGCCTACCACCCTGTCGATACTTACTCCACCCCGGAACGTTCTCACAAGATGTTGAGTACCATCATGAAATTTTACGACCTCGCCAAAGAACTGTCCGAGTCGGGTATGCTCGTAAGCGAGATATCCGCCTCGAAATTGGTGCCAAGGATATCACGCATGAAGGACATCCCCTACGAAGAGTTTGATGCCTATCTTGAAGGTCTCGGCACCGACATGGGAAAGGCGGCCATCGGACAGGAAGGAGGTATATAAATGGAAGCGCTGCAACTTTTCACACGACAGACCAAGGCAATCAGCACGGCCAGGCGCTCGCTTCTTGTGATAGAAAGTATCCCCGGCATCCGTTTCAGCGAAATCGTGGAGGTGGAACTTGGAACGGGAGAAATACGGATGGGCCAGGTAATCGAGGTAGGCAAAACAACGACCGTCGTGCAGGTCTTTGGAGGCGTCAGTGAGGTTGACCTGCAGGACAGCCAGGTACGGTATCGCGGAGAAACCCTTAAGCTGCCCGTTTCCCCCGACATCCTGGGGCGAATCTTCGACGGAAGCGGCGATCCCATAGACGGAAGCCCGCCTATCATCGCGGAAAAGTATCTGGACATAAACGGGATACCGGCCAATCCGGCATCGCGCATGCCGCCGGCCGAATTTATCGAAACGGGGATTTCCGCCATGGACGGCCTCAATGTCCTCGTCAGGGGTCAGAAATTGCCCATTTTCAGCGGCTCGGGATTACCCCACAACAAGATCGCCGCCCAGATCGTTCGTCAGGCGTCGCTCAAAGGAAAAACGGAAGAATTCGCCATTGTATTCGCGGCGATCGGCGTCAGTTACGATGATGCGGCGTACTTTATCAACAACCTGGAAGAAACCGGCGCCCTGAACAGGGCCGTGGGCTTTATCAACACCGCATCATCACCCGTTATCGAACGTTTGTCGACGCCGAGACTCGCCCTTACGGCGGCGGAATACCTGGCGTGGGAGCTGGACATGCACGTACTGGTGGTCCTTACCGACATCACCAACTACTGCGACGCACTCCGGGAACTCGCTGCGATGCGCGGTGAAATACCGAGCAGGCGGGGGTATCCCGGGTATATGTATACCGACCTCGCATCCATGTATGAACGGGCGGGACGTATCGCGGGACGAAAAGGATCCGTCACGATTCTGCCGATTTTGACAATGCCCGATGACGACATCACCCATCCCATCGCGGACCTGACGGGATACATCACGGAAGGCCAGATCGTGCTGTCGAGGTCTCTTGAAAGAAAAAGGATTTATCCGCCCATCG
>CAYTUH010000052.1:0-1044 GCA_964441165.1 uncultured Syntrophaceae bacterium | reverse complement strand
GACGTATTTCTCTCCCTGTCAAGAATGATGAAGGAAGGTATCGGGGCGGACAACACCCGCGAGGACCATAACAACGTCTTCATGCAGTCCTACGCGGCCTATGCCGAGGGAAATTATCTCCGGGAGATCTCCACGGTTATCGGTTCCGAAGCGTTGAGTGACCGTGATAAAATCTATCTCGATGCCGCCGATCGATTTGAACAGAGTTTCATCTCTCAGGGAGAGATCGAGCGACGAACGGTGGAAGAGACTCTCGGCATCGCCTGGAACATATTTTCCATGCTCCCTCGTGAAGATCTCAAGTTGATCCAGGAAGAATACATAAAACGCTATCTCCCGGACAGGAAGGACACCGAGTAGAGGACCCATGGCAAAAAAAATACAGGTCACCAGACCCACAAAAATTGAACTGGCACGCCTCAAGAGACGGCTGAAGCTGGCTACAAGGATTCAGAAGATTGTAAAGGACCGGCTCTCGATACTGGTCATGGAATTCCTTCAGACGGTCAAGGAGTGCGCGGCGGTGAAAGAACGCCTCCTGGGGGAATACGCCGAGGCCTACAAGGCTCTTTCCGCCGCCACGGGCTATCACGGATACGCGGAGATCGACAAGGAACTCATGATACCCGAAAGGACATTCACCGTCAGCGCCGGCACACGAAATGTGGCGGGAGTCAGGATACCCCTTTTCGAAATCGAAAAGGGAGAACCCCTGCAGGGAAAAATGAAGAACCCCCTCGACACGTCATCACTGCTGGATCATACGGCCACGCTGGCACAGAAATGCCTGGAAACAACGGTGGAGCTTGCGGAACTTGAAAGTGCACTGGCACTCCTGGGCGCCGAGATCAATAAAGTGAAAAGGATTAACAACGCCCTTGAATATATCGTCATGCCGGGCCTCGATGCCACCATACGGTACCTGACGATGAAGTTCGAGGAACGGGACCGTGAAGAAGTCGCCCGCCTCAAGTATGTAAAACTATTAACCGAAAAGAGAGAAGCCTATGCTTACTGATCTGCCGAAGGGGAACGGAGCTATCC
>CAYTUH010000051.1:0-10982 GCA_964441165.1 uncultured Syntrophaceae bacterium | reverse complement strand
AATTGCCCGATTTACGAATACGACCAGTAAATTCGGCAGCGAGTATGACTCGCTGTCCGACCTGGTTTCGTTCGGCGTCGCGCCGGCTGTTATTGCCTATACCTGGTCGCTTGCTCCCTTCGGACGGTACGGGTGGCTTGCGGCATTTCTCTTTGTGGCATGCGGCGCGTTACGGCTTGCCCGCTTCAATATCCAGATCGGCATTATCGACAGCAAAGTCTTCAACGGACTCCCGATTCCCGGCGCGGCGCTTGTCGTGTCTACGACGGTGCTTTTTTACAATTACCTGGGAGGCGAGGGGCACTTCTACCATGTTGCTATCCTTTTCGGGATCGTGCTCTTATCCCTCCTGATGGTGAGCAACATAAAATATTACAGCTTCAAGGATCTCAATTTCTTTTCACGGAAACCATTCATGACATTTGTCATGATCATTCTTTTCCTGGCCGTCATTGTGACGGAACCGCAGGTAATGTTTTTTCTGGTTGCCCTGTGCTACAGCATGTCGGGGCCGATTCTGCTTGTCGTGAAGCGGGTGAAGAATCGGGACTTGAAGGAGGCAAAGGTGCGGACGCCCTGAGGCATAGGGCTGTTTCCATAGGCCGGACCAAAAAGCCACAAGTAGTCTTGTGGCTTTCTCTATGTTTGAGAGAAAATATTTGAAGAAGGAGATTCAAGACAAAGAGATGAAGACATTTAATGTGGCAGTGGTTGGTGCAACGGGACTTGTCGGGGGCGAAATGATTCGTATCCTCGAGGAGAGAGATTTCCCGGTAAAAAATCTGAAGCTCCTTGCTTCGGAGCGCTCATTGGGAAAGGCGCTCACCTTCAAGGGAACGGAATACCCTGTTGAAGTGTTGGATGAGAATTCTTTTGAAGATGTGGAAATCGGGCTGTTTTCCGCCGGTGGAAGCATCAGTGAAAAATATGCACCCATTGCTGCCCGGGCGGGGTGCGTGGTGATAGATAACACGAGCGCCTTCCGGATGGACCCCGACTGCCCGCTGGTGGTGCCGGAAGTAAATCCCGAAGCAATCGGCATGTACGGGAAGAAGGGTATTATCGCGAATCCAAACTGCTCGACCATCCAGATGGTGGTGGCGCTGAAACCCGTTCATGATGCGGCAACGATAAAGAGGATTGTCGTGTCAACATACCAGGCGGTATCGGGAACGGGAAAGGAAGCGGTGGAAGAGCTCGTTGAGCAGACGAGGGCGCTCCTGACCATGAAAGAACCCGAAGTAAAGGTATATCCGCACCGTATTGCCTTTAACTGCCTTCCCCATATCGATGTATTTTTCGATAACGGCTATACCCGGGAAGAACTGAAGATGGTAAACGAAACCAAGAAAATCATGAACGATTCTTCGATAGCGGTAACGGCGACCACAGTGCGGGTTCCTGTATTTTACGGTCATTCCGAAGCCGTGAATATCGAGACGGAACGAAAGATTTCGGCAGAGGAAGTGCGAGGGCTGCTGTCCGGTGCGCCCGGTATCACGGTGATCGACAATCCTTTACGGTCTGAATATCCCCTTGCCAGCGACGCTGCCGGGAAGGACGATACCTTCGTGGGACGGATACGGGAGGACGAGTCCATAGAGAAGGGCATCAACATGTGGATCGTATCCGATAATATTCGGAAGGGTGCCGCGCTGAATACGGTGCAAATAGCGGAAATACTTATCAGAGACTATCTGTAGTTGTCCTATGAGAATCGTCGGGGGTCGCGTAAAGGGTAGAAAAATCGTTGCACCCGGAGGCGGTAAACTCAGGATTACCGCCGACAGGGTAAAAGAATCGCTGTTTGACATCCTCTATGATGTTGAGGACCGCAGCTTTCTTGATCTCTTCGCGGGATCGGGAAACGTCGGTATTGAAGCCTTGAGCAGGGGGAGTGCGCCGGTGTCCTTTGTCGAGAGCGACGCCCGCCACGCAGATACCATCAGAAAAAATCTCCTTGTGTGCGGTTTCCGGACCAACTGCGAGATAATTCAGCGGCCAGTCGAAAGTGCTATCCCTTTGTTATGGAAGAAGGGAGCGATTTTCGATCTTATCTTTGCCGACCCTCCTTATGATAGAGAGCTTGTGGGAAAAACAATGCAGTTGCTTGAACGGTTTCACATTCTTTCGGAAGATGGCCTTGTGATCGTGGAACACTCACTGAAGGAAGCATGCACTGAAACCGATCAATTTATGATGACAGATCAGAGGCAGTATGGTGATACCGTGCTTTCTTTTCTGAAAACTATTACGAAGGAGTAGAGCCATGCCCAAGATAGCTGTATACCCCGGTTCGTTCGATCCTATCACCAATGGTCATCTCGACATCATAAAACGAGGGCTGAGAATTTTCGATAAGATCATTATCCTGATCGGATACAACCCCGAGAAGACATCGCTCTTTACGGTTGATGAAAGGGCTGAACTTGTCAGGGAAGTCATCGGGAATGACCCTCGCATACGTGTGGACAGTTATTGCGGTCTCCTCGTCGACTATGTCAGAAATTCCGAGGCATGCTGCATACTCAGGGGATTGCGTGCCATGTCCGACTTTGAATATGAATTTCAGCTTGCGCTCATGAACAGGCGGTTTGACAGGAACGTTGAAACGGTCTTCCTCATGACCGGTTCGAAATGGTTTTACTGTAATTCCCGGATAATAAAAGAAGCCGCAAGCTTTGGCGGTTCCGTGAAAGGCATGGTGCCCGACATCGTGTTACAAAAATTGAAAGAAAAATTCCCGATTATGAAGAACAACGGTTAGCTTCCTCGATAATCGAATGGATGAGGTGACGTGAAAGAATGAAATTAGCAAAGAGAGTAGGCAGAATAAAGCCATCCCCCACCCTTGCCATTACGGCAAAGGCCAACGCCCTTCGTGCGGAAGGGCGGGACGTGTTGAGCTTCGGTGCCGGGGAACCCGATTTCGATACTCCCCGGAATATCAAAGAGGCGGCCATCGAAGCCATAAAAAGCGGTTTTACCAAGTATACCCCCGTCGGCGGCATCAATGAGCTGAAAAGGGCCATCATTGAAAAGTTTCAAAAGGACAACAACCTGGATTTTGTCGAATCACAGGTAGTCGTCTCCTGCGGAGCAAAGCACAGTCTCTACAATATTGCACAGGCACTGTTCGAAGAAGGCGATGAAGTCATAATCCCTGCACCCTATTGGGTCTCCTATCCCGACATTGTGCTCTTGACGGACGCCGCCCCGGTAATTGTGGAAACGGAAGAATCCCATGGATTCAAACTGAAGCCGTCCCAGCTTGAAAAAGTTCTTACGACCCGGACGAAAGGACTGATTCTGAACAGCCCGTCAAATCCCACCGGCGCTGTCTATACTCGTGCCGAACTTGAGGCATTGGCGGCGGTCGTCGGTGACAGGGACATGATCATCATATCCGATGATATCTATGAAAAAGTGATGTATGGAGACACGCCCTTTGTAAACATTGCCAATGTGAACGATGCCGTAAAGAAAAAGACCATTGTGGTCAACGGTGTTTCGAAATCGCACTCCATGACGGGATGGCGGATAGGGTACGCGGCGGGAGATGAGAAGATCATTTCTCAGGTGGCGAAAATCCAGAGCCAGAATACATCGAATCCCACGTCGATTTCCCAGAAAGCGGCCCTTGAGGCACTCCTGGGGAGTCAGGAAGAAACTGCAAAAATGGTTGCAGAATTTCAAAAAAGAAGAGATTATATCGTGCAGGCACTGAATGATATCGACGGGATCACCTGCATGATGCCTCAGGGCGCCTTTTACGTCTTTCCGAACATCTCGTCCATATATGGGTGCTCGTACGGGAACATGACAATAGAAGACTCAACCGGTTATGCCTCATACCTTCTCGACGAGGCCAATGTGGCCGTGGTCCCCGGAATTGCATTCGGCAGCGACAGTCACATTCGATTATCCTATGCCACGTCCATGGCGAATATTGAGAAGGGCATCACGCGGATCAAGGAGGCGACGGAGAGGCTGGCCTGAAACAGACGATTCCAGGCTTCAGGATCGGCGAAGAATCTCCCGAAACGCGGAATTGAACGGCTGGAGGTGGATTTTGTCCTTATTTGAACTTGACTTAGGGACGTTGTCCTATTATAAAGGCACACTTAAAAAGTTTGTGATGCTGAAAAAAACAAGGAGGTTTGGGGGATTATGAAAAATCATAAGATTATAGTTGCTCTCATGATTGCTGCATTTACGGTATTCATGGTTTCCGGTACGGTCCTGGCTGCTGATACGATAAAGCTGGGAGTGGCCGGTGCGCACAGCGGTGACTTGGCCTCGTACGGCATTCCATCGGTCAAGGCGGCAGAACTTGTGGTAAAGGAATACAACGCAAATGGCGGAATCCTGGGAAAAAAGATTGAACTCCTTGTCGAGGACGATGTCTGTAAACCGGAGGTTGCCACCAATACGGCGACAAAACTCGTTTCGGAAGGTGCCGATGTCGTGATGGGCCACATCTGCAGCGGTGCGACCAAGGCTGCGTTGCCGATTTACAAGGACTCGGGCATTATATGCATGTCCCCGTCGGCGACGAATCCGCCCCTTACCCAGAGCGGCGACTATCCGAATTTCTATCGAACCATCGCTTCCGATGATGCACAGGCACGCCTCGAAGTGGACTATGCACTCGACGTCCTGAAGGCAAAGAAGATCGCAGTCATACACGACAAGGGCGACTATGGAAAGGGCCTGGCAGAGTTTGCAAAGGAATTTCTTGAGAAGGATCAGAGGGGCGAAGTGGTTCTCTTCGAAGGCGTGACTCCAGGTGCCGTAGACTATTCCGCCGTTGTGCAGAAAATCAGACATTCCAAGGCCGATGCGGTCATCTTCGGCGGCTACCATCCCGAAGCGTCGAAGATCGTCATGCAGATGCGGAAGAAACGGATGAAAACATATTTCATCTCCGATGACGGCGTGAAGGACGATACCTTCATCAAGGTTGCCGGGAAATACGCCGAGGGCGTCTTTGCCACGGGACCGCGGGATACATCCAGCAATCCGCTGGCCATTGCCGCAAACGCCGCTCACCAGAAAGAATACGGGGCGGATCCCGGTGCGTTCTTCCTGAATGCCTATGCCGCGACGCAGGCCCTGCTGAACGCAATTGAAAAGGCCGGTTCCACGGATTACGATGCAGTCGAAAAGGCTCTGAAAACAGAGTATGTCGAAACTCCACTCGGAAAGATCAAATTCGATGACAAGGGCGATGCAATCGGTATCGGTTTCGCCATGTATCAGGTCAAGAACGGGGTATATGAAGAAATAAAGTAGCCGGTCGGATCGGTACCATCGGTCGGCACACACCAATCATGAACAAGATCAGGGGGCAGAGGGGGGCAGTCTGACCGTCATCTGACCCCTGATTTTATTACATACATCCGGTGTAGTCCGGTCATTGCGGATGCTGCGTATTTGTAAGGACGATAATATAACAGCGATATGGAATATTTTTGGGAATTATTTTTCGGTGGATTGACACGAGGCAGCATCTATGCGCTGATTGCCCTCGGGTACACCATGGTGTACGGCATTATCGAACTGATCAATTTCGCTCACGGAGAGATCTACATGATCGGGGCCTTCACGGCACTGATCGTCATTGCGGTTCTTACCTTCATGGGGATGAACCCCATCGCCATGCTTCTTATCGCGGGAGTGGTTGCCGTCATCTATTCCTCGGCCTATGGCTTCACCGTTGAAAAACTGGCCTACAAGCCCCTGCGGAATGCACCGCGCCTTTCGGCACTCATCAGCGCCATCGGAATGTCACTCTTCCTGCAGAATTATGTGCTTCTGGCGCAGACTTCCGATTTTCTTCCCTTTCCGAATTTGATACCCGATTTTGAATTCATGGAACCCTATGCGCATATCATTGGTTCGACGGACCTGGTGATCCTGATTACCACATCGATTGTCATGGTGCTCCTGACCATTCTCATAAAGTTTACAAGGATAGGCAAGGCGATGAGGGCCACGTCACAGGATAAGGTCATGGCCACGCTGGTGGGAATCGACATTAACATGGTGATCTCGGTGACCTTCATCATCGGTTCGGCCACGGCCGCCATCGGCGGCGTATTGATCGCGTCACACGTAGGCATGATAAATTTCTATGTCGGTTTCATCGCGGGGATAAAGGCTTTCGTGGCGGCGGTCCTCGGCGGTATCGGGAGCGTACCCGGCGCAGTGCTGGGAAGCTTCGTGCTCGGCTGGACGGAAAGCTTCGCTACGGGGTATGTGTCGAGTGATTACGAGGATGTCTTTGCCTTTCTCTTTCTGGTCTTTATTCTGATCTTCCGTCCTGCCGGGATACTGGGGCGGTCGGAACGTCACAAGGTGTAATAGGGATAATAATAAAGACAATAATAAAGTACTATCGTCAAGGTATGTGAATCTTGTTCAGTCTCGATCAAATAAGAAAATCAATTTACGTATCGCTCTGGTTCATGTTTCTGACCTTCCCCATCATGGTGATCCGCGTCAACACGATTGAAAAAATCGTGGAATGGCGGTGGGAAAACATGCTCTATGTGGGGGTGGGCAGTTTCGTGCTCTCCTTTGTGTGGCGCTACATGATGTGGCGGAAGGAGGTCGGTGCGAAACTGGCCGAAGAGGGTGAAGTACAGTTATCAATCTTCCAGCGTATTATCGGAAACAGGAAAATATTTATCCCACTTTCGGTGGCGGTGGTTGCATTCATCATGGTGTTTCCCTTTATTTTTTCACTGTACCAGACAAATATCATGATTACCGCCCTTATCTACGTCATGCTTGGTCTGGGGTTGAATATCGTCGTCGGGCTCGCCGGTCTGCTCGACCTGGGCTATGTGGCATTCTATGCCGTCGGTGCCTATTCCTACGCGCTTCTGAACCACCATTTCGGTCTCAACTTCTGGATGGTACTGCCCATCGGTGCAGCCTTGGGAGCTACATTCGGGATACTTCTCGGGTTTCCCGTACTGAGGTTGCGTGGTGACTACCTGGCGATCGTGACGCTTGGGTTCGGTGAGATTATCAGACTTATCCTGGAAAACTGGAATGAGTTTTCCTTCGGTCCCAGCGGGATATCGAACATACCGCGACCCTCTTTCTTCGGAATAGACATGTCGGTGCATACCGCGACGATTTATACATACTATATAATCATTGCACTCTGCATCATGACGATTTTCGTCGTCAATCGGCTCCAGGATTCACGAATAGGACGTGCCTGGATCGCCCTTCGGGAGGACGAAGTCGCCTGCCAGGCCATGGGAATAGACAAGGCTACGACTAAACTGACCGCCTTTGCCCTCGGTGCGACCTGGGCCGGCATGGGCGGGGTGGTCTTTGCAGCCAAAACGACATTCGTCAATCCGGCGAGTTTCACCATCTGGGAATCAATCATCATACTCTGTATCGTCGTTCTCGGGGGGATGGGATCGGTGCTCGGTGTTATCTTGGGGGCGCTGGTCCTGATTCTGCTGCCTGAATATCTTCGGGCTTTTTCGGAGTATCGCATGCTTGCCTTCGGTATACTGCTTGTGATCATGATGGTGTTTCGTCCCGGCGGAATTGTCAGTGATGTGCGTCGGACATACAAATTCGATGCGGGAGCGGATAACAGTGGGAACGAATAGTCACGCCATTCTGAACGTAAAAAAACTGGGTATGAACTTTGGCGGTATTCGTGCCCTCGATGACGTCGATCTCGAGGTCAGGGAAGGGGAGATTGTCGCACTCATCGGTCCGAATGGTGCGGGAAAAACGACCTTCTTCAACTGCGTCACGGGAATCTACCCGCCGACGGATGGCGATATCCTGATTGAGCCGCCGGGAAAAAGGACTGAACGAATCAACGGTTTAAAGCCGAATCTGGTTACGAGACGGGGGCTTGCCCGCACATTTCAGAATATTCGCCTCTTTCCCAACATGACGGTGCTCGAAAACGTCATGATAGGACGGCACTGCCGGACAAAAACGGGCATTGCAGGTGCCATTTTCAGGTGGGCGGGTACACGGCAGGAAGAGAAGCGGATAGTCTACGACAGTTATGGAATCCTGGAAAACATCGGATTGGGACAGTACGTCAACGAGTTCGCAAAGAATCTTCCCTACGGGGCGCAACGGAGACTTGAAATCGCCCGTGCCCTCGCGACGGAACCTTTCCTGCTGCTGCTCGACGAACCGGCTGCCGGAATGAACCCGCAGGAAACGATGGAACTGGACGAACTGATTACGCGGATCCGCACTGAAGCGAACGTCTCGATACTCTTGATAGAACACGATATGAAGCTGGTAATGAGTCTCTCCGAACGGATTTATGTCGTAGACTATGGACGAAAAATTGCCGAAGGTACCCCCGAGGAGATCAAAAACAACCCTCTCGTGATCAAGGCCTACCTTGGAGATGATATCGATGCTTGAACTCAGGGACATTCATACCTACTACGGGAACATCGAGGCCCTCAAGGGTGTCTCGCTCAAAATATCGGAGGGTGAGATTATCAGCCTTATCGGGGCGAACGGGGCCGGAAAATCGACGACACTGATGTCGATCTGCGGCGTGGTGCCCCCCCGGCAGGGAGAGGTGATATTCGAAGGAAAGTCTATTACCACGACGCCGCCGAACAAGATCGTCTCGCTCGGAATCTGCCAGGTTCCCGAAGGACGACGCATCTTCCCCTATCTTTCGGTGCTGGAAAATCTCGATATGGGTGCCTTTCTCCGACGGGACAAGGAAGGGATCCGGCAGGACATCGACTATGTCTTCGAACTCTTTCCGATCCTTGCCCAGAGACGTCATCAGGCAGGAGGGACACTGAGCGGCGGGGAACAGCAGATGCTTGCCATCTCACGGGCCATCATGACGCGGCCGCGGCTGCTTCTACTCGATGAACCCTCCCTGGGGCTGGCTCCGCTCGTGGTTCGACAGATCTTCGATATTGTAGGAAAGATCAATGCCGAGAACAAAACCACAATTTTTCTTGTGGAGCAGAACGCCAACATCGCACTTAAAATCGCCCACCGTGGCTACGTCATGGAGAACGGGCGGATCACCCTTACCGACAGTGCCTCCAATCTTCTTGCCAACGAAGACGTCAAGAAAGCATATCTCGGGATTTAATACCTGACAGGTTGACGCCTACGCCTGCCTCCGGGCGGTCCGGCTTGGCTGCAGCAGACCGGTATCGCATCGGGAGGGACGGAGTGTTATTGCGTCTTCAGCGCGGGGCTTATCGACTTGAGATAGGTGAAGGTTCCCTCTTTTACCTGAAATACATTGCATGTTGACCGGCTATTGTTCTCATCGTTGAGCGTGATGAGTCCCGTGGCGCCGGGGAAGGCCGTCGTGTCGGCCAGGGCCTTTCTGATTGCCGGTCCACTGAGCGATTGCGACCGTTCCAGGGCGCTGCAGAGAACAAAATAGGCATCGGCGCCCAGTGCGCTGACCTGATCCAGCTCCCTGCCTTTTTTATTGATAAAGGCATCCGCGTATGAACGGCCCAGTTCCGTAGACAGGGCATGAATATCGAAGTGGCCTAACAGGAGCATTCCTTCTACCGACGCTCCTCCCAGTTCTATAAGCTGGGGAAGGTGTGCTTTTTCGGTGGCAAGCATGTATCCCTTGTATCCGAGCCGGAGCGCCTGGGTACAGAACCGCGCAACCTCATGGTATGAACCGGGGAGGAAAAGAAGTTCGGCCTTCTGGGACATGATATATTCAAGCTGGATACTGAAATCGACATCGCCGGATTGGCAGTATGCGATCGCGACGACTTTCCCGCCGCTATCCGTAAAGGATTGTTTGAACAGGGAGGCACGATCGATGCTGTCTTCGTCGGAAATGTCGATGAGTATCGCCGCGTTCTTTATATGGAGGTCTTCGTGGGCATACCATGCGTTTGCCCTGCTTTGAAATGTGTCAGGAAAGCAGGTGCGAAAGAGGAAGTCACAGTCCGACGGGAGGGATGCATCGAAGAGGGCAGGTGCCACAAGAGGAACCTCCGCTTTTTTTGACAGGGCGCACCCCGTGCCGGTGGTCATGAAACCGGTATCGCCGATAATGGCGAGAACCTTATCATCGGCGACAAGCTTCTTCATGGCTTGTGCGGCAACCTTTTCGTTGCTCTCGGTATCCACGGAGATGAGGGTGACGGGAGAACCGGCGATGTCCGGTCTGAGCGACTGGGCCGTGGTGATGCCTTCATAGAGGGACAAACCTTTCTTTGCATCCGGCCCGGTCGTCGGAAGGAGAATTCCGATCTTAAGGGAATCCTGCGCCGCAGCCGCACCGTTGAATAGTGCAGACGGCGCAAGCATCAGCATGGTTATCACGACACACCAGGGTATGCAACGTTTCATGATGGTACCTACTCCCCCTTTTTCCTGAAGATCAATCTGACCGGTGTCCGGTCGAAATCGAAGGACTCTCTGAGTCTGTTGGCGAGATAGCGTTCGTATGAAAAGTGGATCGCCTTCGGCTCACGAACGAAAAAGACGAAAGTGGGCGGTTTGACCGATGTCTGGGTGGCATATACGATCTTGTTCGGCCTGTTCCTGTATCGCGAAGGAGGCATCCTCTGAATTATTTCTTCGAGTTGCACGTTCAGGCGCGAGGTGGCAATCCTGGTGGTATACTGTTCATAGACGCTTTCGATGAGGTCGAATATCTTGAGCACCCGTTGACCCGTCAGTGCCGATGCGGAAATGATGGGCGCAAAATCGAGGTATTTGAGCTTATCCTTGACATGCTGCACATAGGTGCCGATGGTTGAATTGTCTTTTTCAAGAAGGTCCCATTTATTCAAAACAATTATGCACGCCACACCCCGTTCATAGGCGAGGCCGGCGATTTTCGTGTCCTGTTCCGTGACACCCTCTTCGGAGTCGATCAGAATCAACGCAATGTCACAGCGGTTGAGGGTTTTAATCGCTTCAACCACGCTGTACTGTTCGAGCTGGACACTTATCTTGCT